>NZ_JAVKVB010000008.1:0-173068 GCF_031460975.1 Thermosynechococcus sp. HY213
GCCCATCCGGTTGAGGGCGTAACTAATGGTGGAAACTTGGACGCCAAATCGCTGGGCACGGTCGATTAAACGGTCATCGGGATGGGCAGCAACATCGGCTGCTAAGGCCGCCCAATCCAGTTTCCAAGGACGACGGGGGACAACCGTGGGCGCTAAGTTCTCTCGCTTCAGCCAGCGATGGATGGTGGCGCGGCTCACCTGAAAAATTTGAGTCGCTTCACTGATTTTGCCACCTTGCTGGATGTAGGAGACAACCCGCTCTCGTTAGTCCAAGCTATAGCTCATATTCTTGAGTAACATTCATGACGCTTTGAGTATAGCCTATCCCTCTTGAAAATATCTCACTCTCTTTCGAAATAGCTATAATGTTACAAAGAGCTGGTCTGAGGCCGTGGCCACCCATTTTGAACGGCAATTACAACGTCTGCGCAGTGACTTGCTGCGACTGGGAACACTGGTGGAAAGTGCCTGTCAGTTGGCCTATGGTGTCTTGATTGAGCGACATCTCCTCAGTGTCGAGCAGTTGATCCAAAGGGAGCGGGACATTGACCGCAGCGCCCAAGAACTCAATCGTGAGGCGATCGCCCTGCTGACATTGCAAGCTCCTGTGGCCGAGGATCTCCGATTTTTGGTCATGCTCTCGCACCTCTGCCGCGATCTAGAGCGGATCGGCGATTATGCCCTTGAAATTGGCCGTGCGGGTCAAACGCTGCTGCGCTATCCACCCCCACCCTACCTTGAGGACATCCGCTTGATGTTCCAGCGATCGCAACTGTTACTATCGGAAGCCCTATCCGCCATTGCCAATTTGGATCCTGAGGTGGGGCTAGCCCTTGCCAACTGCGATGATGCCGTCGATGCCGACTATCAACGTCTTTATGAGCGACTCTGCACCCCTTTGGATCCGCAAGAACCAGTGGAATTGCGCTTAATCCTCCTGCTGCTGATTCGCAACCTAGAGCGCATTGGTGATCATGCGGTAACCATTGGCCAGCGCGTCTGCTTCATTGTGCGGGGGGAAGACCCCTAGGAAAAATTGACGTTTTATGCTCGCTGTGCGCTGAATTGCGTCCACAACCTTTGAGAATAGAACTAGTCCTAATTCATAAGTGTTGTCGTGCCTGTGCTCGAATCTGAGGATGGGCCTGTTGGGAGGTAAGGCATGAGGTTAAGCCGTCGTTCTTTTTTGTACGGTGCTGCGGCACTGACACTGATGCCGTGGGTTTGGCAAACGGCAGGCGGCTCCTTGGCAGACTCTCTTCGTCCGTGGCGAGCACTCCTGATTGGCATTAACCACTATCCCCAGTTAGTGGGTGTGCCCCCTTTAGGCGGTTGTCTAACGGATGTTGAGCTAGTGAAAAACCTATTGCTAGATGGCTGGGGGCTAGCGGACAGTGACATTACGCTACTGACGGAACAGGCGGCAACCCTCGATGCGGTTCAAGAAACCCTAGGGGTGCTGGAGCACGCGGGTCAGCCCCTGTTAGTTTACTTTAGTGGCTACGGCACGCTTTGGCAGCAACAACCAGCACTGGTTTTCGCCGATGCCACAGCAGCAGGTGAGGGCATCTTACCGCTTGCTGAATTACTGCGTACCAAAGGGGTACAGGTATGGCTCGACACCCGCTTTAGCCCGCCACCCATTGAGGGGGAGATGTTGCGCTGGCGATTTGTGCCGTTGCAGCCTGTAGAGAGCCGTGGCGCAGGCCGAGTTCCCAAGGATCATCTGCTTTGGGCCGATTTGGGGGTAGAAACGCACCTGAATGGCGTTCCTATGGGACTCTTTACTGCTAGTTTGAGCCATTATCTAGCGGCTTTGGGGGGCGATCGCCCTTTGGCGACGAGCCTGATGTACACCGCCGATGAACTGCGCTGGCAAACCGGGGCAGAAATTCATCTCGTCAGCGATAGCTTGCCGGGGAATGTCCCCCTATCCCACGGCTTTGACGGTGTGGTGCAAAGTACCGGTCACGACCGCGCCCTTCAGGTTTGGTGTGGCGGCCTCAGTCCTTGGCTATTAGCCCATTGTCATCCCCACAGTCGTTGGAGCACTGCTGACGGTGCCACGGTCGTTGACATGGTTAGTTTTAATGGCATCATGGCTCAGGGGGTAAGTGGTCAGCCCCTGCAAGTGGGCGATCGCCTCTATGAGCAACAACGGCGCCTAGGGAAAAATCTGCAGGTACAAGTGGCACTAGACCCCAAGCTGAGCAAAATTGAGCGCGTAGATGCCATCAATGCCCTGACCAACGAAGAGAACGTTGCTGTGCTCAACGGCAGTGAGTCGCTGCCAGATGTGGTTCTCACCAGAAGTGCCACAGGGGGTAGCTATGGATTGGAATGGCCGGTGGGAACATTGCTTCAACACAGTTGTAGTGGTACCAATGAAGCTGCTAAAGCCGGCATCCGCCGCTTGAACCCCCTGCTGAATGCCCTGCTAGCTCAAAAATGGCTGACACTGACCTTGAACCCCACCTCTAGTCAGGTGGCCGTGTGTACAACCCTTGAGCAACTATCGCCAATGGCAAAACTCTTAAGCCGCCAATCCCCACCCCGCAGCCCCAATCCCCTGCCAGATGTCCTGAGCACCAAGCTGCCAGCCACGAACTTAGACACGCCCCTCACCTTGGCCAAGGGGGATACTTGCCGCTGGAGCCTCTACAACTATGGCGATCGCCCCCTCAACATTGTCGCCTTTGCATGGGATAGCAGTCAGGGCATTCTCCTCCTGCCGCTGCAAACACAGTCGTGGCAGTTGGCGGTTGCGCCGGGCTTGAATATTCCCCTTTATACGTGGACGCTGAATCGCCCTTGCCAATGGCTGAAGGTTTTTATCATCAGCAGCCACCGCCCCCTGACTCGTTTTAGTCAACTGAGTAGCCACCCTAGCCATTCAGAGCCATTGCTAATTTCTGGTGAGGATAGTCTTGCCTTGGTTCTCGGTCTGCTAGGGGATCTCAGCAGTGAACCGGAAGGGAATGAGTTTTGCTTGGATGTGCGGGAGTGGTGTACCCAAGGCTTCACGCTGCGGGTGGTCTAGGCCAAGCGCCGCCGCAACAGGGGTTGAATGAGTAGGCTCATCCCCACGGCAACCGCCAAAAGAATCAGCAGCGCTGCTCCCAAGCTTAGGGATCCCCAAGGCGCCACCATGACCACATCACTAAACTGCCAGTCAGGATGTAAATAGACATAGCGAATCGGTTCAATCGCCAAACTGAGGGGGTTGAGGCTGGCAATCCACTGCAACCAGCGCGGCATAAACGACAGGGGCACCAAGGCAGTACTGGCAAAGAGTAACGGCAGGTTGATCACAAAAATCACCGCCAACAGTTCAATGTGACCGGGCAAGGCAAAGGTGAGTCCCAGACTCAAGGCTGTCACACCAAAAACCAAGATTAGTACGGTGGCCAAGACAACTCCAATGCCCGCTAAATTCGGTAGCCCCGTTCCTAGCAGCACCCCTAGGCTGGCGATCGCCACCACCTGAATCAAACTCAGGGTTGTGATGAACAAAGCCGAGGCCAACACAATTGAAAACCGCGAAGCCAATGGCGCCACCAACAGCCGATTCAAAAAGCCAAACTCACGGTCAAACATCACCGGCAGCCCCGCATTGAGGGCACCACTAAAGGCGGTAAACACAATAATGCCGGCGCAGAGAAACTGGCCATAGTTGGAACTCTCGCCAAACAACCCCTGCGGCACATTCTGGAAGAGAGCCCCAAAGAGGATCAGCCAAATCAAGGGTTGTACCACCCCGGCCACTAGGGTTGAGGGGCGGCGCTGTAGTTGGATAAATAGGCGACGGGTTAAAGCGAGCGTTTCCTGAACAAATTCCCCTGAAAAGATACCCGGAACAGCCGTTGCTGAAGAAGGGGTCATAACACAACTCCCAGATCGAACCTGCTTTCTAGGGTAGCAAGGGGTGCGGTTCTAAACCTTGGCCGTGCCCTTCTTGGCGGTCTTTTTCGGCTTGGCGGGTGCCACCTGCATTGCCCAGTTGCGGGTGAGGATCATGCGGGGGTGAATTAAGCGGTGCTGGTCAACCAACCACAACAGCGTGCGATCGCACACCCGCCACACTGCCTCCTGTAAATTTTGGTGAGCCACCTTGCGCAATTCCTCTAGCTCCACTGTCTGGCCTCGCCCCGGCTCCAAGCTATCCGCGAGAAACACAACACAACTCAAGGCATCCATTCCCGGTTGACCCAAGGTATGGTTGGCGACGGCTGCTAAGACCTGTTCATCGGTAATGCCAAATTGCTGTCGCGCCACAAGGGCACTCACATCCGCGTGAAGCAGGTGGGGATCCGCCTCATCCACCTCCGTAATTGGCAGCCCCGCCTCCCGTGCCATGCTCAATAGCCGCTCCGGCGGAAAGTACTTTGCCAAATCGTGTAATAACCCCGCCCACGCCGCCCGATCCACATCCAAGCCATGGTGGAGAGCCAGCTCCGCCGCCATTGTTTCTACCCGCAGGATATGTTGGAGTCGGGGTGCCGGCACATTCTCCGTCAACCACGCCAAAACCTGCTGGCGATCGCACAGCGAATCTTTAGCATCAGTTGTCACAAGCGGGGTCATAGCCAAAGCCACAGCAGGGATGATGAAGTGCTACCCTTGTATCATAACTAAGGTTCTTTTCACAAGAACGGAGGATCGTCAAAGCCCCCAAAACACCCTAAGAGAGGCTGAAATCTGCCTTACGGATTTCAAGTTCATATAAATCTGTAGAAGGAAGTGTAAAGTTTTTGAAAAAACTTCCGTAGTTTTACGGATGGGGTCAGGCAAAGCAAAAAGAGTATTGTAAAGATGAGTTACTCATTCTAAAGCGCAAGATAATTCTATGAGTATGGGATCGACCTAAATGCAATGGTTCCTGCAAGCGCTAACTGCAAAATAGGTCACCTTTTCCTCCCTGCTAACTGTGCTGTTCGTCCCCTTGGCTGCCTATGAGTTACTGCCTAAACCCAAACTGTGTCAAGCCAGAAAACCCCGATGATTTAGAGGTTTGCCAATCCTGTGGCAGCAAATTGTTGCTCAACGATCAATACAAAGCCATTAAAGTGCTGGGGCGAGGGGGGTTTGGCACGACCTTCTTGGCGATTGATACAAAGTTGCCCGGCAATCCCAGTTGTGTGATTAAACAATTACGGCCAGCCGCCACCGCCCCCCATATCTTGGCTATGGCGCGGGAACTCTTTTTGCGGGAAGCGACCACCCTCGGCAAAGTTGGCAATCACCCCCAACTGCCGCGTCTGCTTGGCTACTTTGAAAATGAAAATGAGTTCTATCTCATCCAAGAATATGTGGGTGGCCTCACCCTGCAACAGGAGGTCAAACGCTTTGGCCCCAAAAGCGAAGAAGAGGTGAAGCAGGTTTTGCAGGAAGTGCTGCCCATCCTTGATTACCTACACAAAAATGGTGTGATCCACCGTGACATTAAGCCTGCCAACTTGATCCGCCGTGATATTGACAACAAGCTAGTGCTCATTGACTTTGGTGCAGTCAAAGACAAAGTCACCCAGGCGATGGTGGAAAATGCCCCAGAGCTATCCACATTTACCAGCTTTGCCGTGGGAACGCCCATGTATGCGCCGCCGGAGCAAATGGCCATGCGTCCCATCTATGCCAGCGATATTTACGCTCTGGGTGTCACCTGTGTTTATCTCCTCACTGGTAAATCACCCAAAGAGATTGAGCGAGATCCGCACACGGGGGAATGGCATTGGAAGCGGTACGTCAAAAATATCTCCCCTGAGTTTGCCGCTCTCCTCGACAAAATGCTGGAGGATAGCGTTAAAAACCGTTACCAAAGCGCGATCGATGTCCTAGCCGATCTCCAGCTCCTTGATTGCCAAGAAACACCTGCGCTGGCTGCCCCTACCGTTACAGCAGAGGATGATGACCTCAGTAATGCCCTTGCAGCCCCTCCCAGCCAAGGCCGACCCCGTGGATCAGCTCAGTCCTCTAGTTATGCCTCTTCTGTGCGTCAAAATGCTGCAGCAGCTCGGTTGCGCCAATCGCGGATGACAGGATCTCCATGGGGTGGGCCGCCAGTTGTGGGGGTAGGCTCGGGTCAGCATCTGCGCCCCAAAGTCACCGTACGGATGACGGCTGCCCAAGTGCTAACGGCCTATAAGCGGGGAGAACGGGATTTTGTGGATGTCGATCTCTCCAATGTGGTATTGCGCAATGCCGATCTCTCCGGTGCCAATTTTGCCAATGCCAATTTTACCAATGCTGATTTGAAGGGTTGTATCCTCACCAATGTGGTCTTGCGGGAAGCCAATCTTCAGGGGGCCAACCTGAGTGATGCCAATCTCTGCGGTGCCTATCTGGTGCAAGCCAACTTTGAGCGGGCAAATTTGAAGGGAGCAAAATTGCAGGATGCCTCGATCTCAGGAGCCAACTTTACCAGTGCCGATATTTCTGGGGCAGACTTCAGTATGGTCTCTGGAATGGTTCAAGGCCAACTCGATCGCGCCAAAAAGAATTGGTTTACAAAGTTGCCTAAATACTAAACCCGAACTCAATCAGGGGGGCATCCCCCCAGCTGTCCTAGGATGTGAGACACTTGTCGGAGTCACAGCCGGCAGGCCCTGCTTCCATCACGGGCTGGGTATAGCGGGAAAGGGCTGCATGGAAATCATGGATCCGCTTGCGCCGAGCAACCGCAGCGACTTCTTGCTCGTACCGTTCTTTGCTAATGGGTTCAAAGGGCAGACGCGGGAATGTTTCATGGGCATCAAAGCGTGCCAAGAGCGCCGCAGAGATATACCCTTGATCCTGCTGAATCGCTGTATAAATTGCATGGGCTAGGGGTTCAATCTCCTGTTCTCGCAGTTCGATGGTGGCACTGGTGTTGTGGGTGGTGTAGTGCTGCTGCACCTGCATATAGAAGTCAAACTGCGCCAAGGCCGAAAACTGGCTAATATCAATCGTGTCTGCCCCCGGCAGATCTGCCCAAGAGACGGCAACGGGAATTTCCACTAGCCACTCGGTACACCGTGGATCAAAGGGATCATCAAGAAGTTTCCCTGTCTCATCCTTATCGGACTGGGAGGGAATGATATTGTAGCCAAAGTCATAGCAGGCCATGGCCACGGGGTCGCCCTTGCGGAAGGTAATCCGTCGAATAAAGCGTTGGGCTTTGGGGGGATGCCAGCCGGGAGAGGCACCCGTCAACAGGGATTTGGTACCGGAGGGTTGGACGGTGGTACAGCGATTGGGGCGCTTGAGGCCGTGGCGATCGCAATACTCCCAGACGGTCTCATGGACAATTTGCCGCCAGTGTTGTAGGAAGGCTGCCTCTTGGGCTTTGAATTCGCGCCCTTGGGGGGTATCCGGTCGTCCTGCGGCCCACCATTCCAGCCAAGGCACACCAAAGGCATGAACACAGAAGTCAAATAGCCCCGTAAAACTGACGCCAACAATGGGATCAATCGCGCGGGAGTATTGATAGCGATCGACAACAAAGCGATGGTTCAACAGCGCTGCCACTGAGACCGCACCAGCCTTGAAGGCTTTTTCCTGTGTGATCGTATCCGCTGGATCAATTTGATTCAGGTGGATTTCCGCAAGGTTGCAGTGGAAATCAGCACCAATAATTTCACCGCAATTGTGAGCAACAAAGCCATTGGCATCAAAGCAATTCGGGCCGGGCACGGTACAGTCATACACTGGCTCAATGCCATCGGGAGTAATTGACTCAACGACAACTGTAAAGCGTTCGGGAGGTAAGGAGTCATTATGGGCGATCGCCCCCAATTCCAGAACCCGAGCCAGCGTTGTGAGATTATCCCCTTGGATAACTAGGGATGATTCTGCAACCACCGAAACGATTCCCAAACGCAGTAGCATGCGCTGAATAAGTGAGGCTAGTTGTCGATCCCCCAGTGTGACATGCAGCCGTGGTATTGATGTTAACTGAGTCGTAACGAAAATCTCTCGGAGGAACCCGCAGTAGAATGCATAGCTGCCTTCTTCGATCGTGATTAGGCGAAAGTTCTTTTCTAAGCTATGGGGGAGTACAGCTATCCAGTCGTTTTGGCGGTGTTCAATCCCTGTGAAACAGCCTGCTGCTTGGGTTTGCACAGCAGCGCTTCCTATGGCAACTTGATAAAGGGCTTGAGCGGCGTAACGGCCTTCTTCCCAAGTTCCCTTACCACCCCAAGGGGTTAGATCACGGTGATTGTGCAAAAGAAGGCGATCGCCCGCGTGCAATTGACCTGCTTCTACCCATTCCGTGTATTGTCTTTTCGGGGTTTGGGCGGTCACTTTCAGCAAACGATGGTTCGCGGTGAGCCGTAGGGTATAGCCTTCACGGGTGGTAAGTTTGAGAACTGGCTGGATACCACTCAGGAAAAAGCCAGCGGCGGTGGTACTAAACAATTCGCCATTGACATAGGTGCCGTGCTGTTGGCCGATCAAATCTTTGACTTGGCGCGGCCCTACTTCTGTGAGTACCCACGTATCGCTTGTAACACAGGGATTGAGGCCATAACGACCCAAGCGGTGAGCCAGCTCCCGCTGATCGATAGTGGGCAACAGTTGCCGCAAAAACGCCTCCCCCTGTTGATTTTCATAGGCACGGAGGAAGGCCTGCTTGAGATCCGCTGTAGTCAAAAGATCGGCATTGGCGCGGGCGATCGCCTCCCCGGCCCATTGAATGGCACCTTCTCCTGAATAGAACTGACTGCGCACGGCATTGATACATTCTTCGAGGCTGGGCTTGGTGTGAAAGACACGGGTGTGGTTGGCCATCCGCAGCGCATCCCGCTTCGGATCAATTCGCCAATTGCCTTGCTCATCCTGTTGCCAGAGATTTTGTTTAGCTTGGGCAAAAGCCTCATCCTCACTTGCCCCCTGACGCATACCAGCGCTGTTGTGCATCAGATAACCATCACAGTAAAAACAGTGGGCATCTTCGACCTCAATATCATAGGTCTGAACATAGTCATAGCTGCCTAGTTCCTTTACTGTTACGGGAATATCAAGACTAACTTCAGCTTCAGCAATATACCTCTTGTAATTGGTATCCACGCTTCGGGAACCTTCAAAACCCATTTCCTGCATTTGGCTATAGGTATAGGTTTCCCGCATCATAGTTGCAGGAATTGTAAAGCCATGGGCTTCCTGTCCTTGATGAATTTGGCCTTTCAAGGAATACGGTGCAATGAGACTGTTGTAGCGAGCCTTAAAAGCCGGTAGTTTAAGGTGATATTTGAGTTGCCAATGCTCTTTTTGGGGGAGTGTGACACCGATTCGAGTAGCAATTCCCAAACTAGATAAAAGAGCGCTAACTTGACGAGCAAATTTAGGATATACAGTCGTTAATAGGTAAGGTGGCCGCCCACAGACAGAACCGTCACTATCCACTAGACCTGCTAAGTAAGCGCAACGCACCTCAACCGTTCCCTGCAAGATAAAGCTAGGGACTTCTAACGGTTGTTTAGGTTGCTTAATATAGCGGTGAAAGTATTCTGCAAGATGAATAGAGGTTACTCGCGATCGCAAGGTATTCTCACCTTCAACACACTCTTGTCTGGCTTGTACACCGAAGAGAGTAAGAGCACAGTTGATTTTAGTATGAATCTGCTGAGCAAGCTTGGAATCTAAACTGTTGTAAACCCAACAAATGCTACCAAAGGGTTTGTTGTACTTGTTGCGTCCCAAGCTAACATAACCATCCCCGTGGGTAAAGCCAATTAACCAAGCAACATCAGCCGTCAGTTCTGGAATAGTGATTGCTTGAGAAGTATGACTACCGCGTGGTCGAGAATCAGTCAAGTCTGATGGCAAATGAGTAACTGTGCCGGGTAAAACTTGAGTATTGTGAAGCAGGCGATCGCCCGGGTTTAAGGCATTGACAAATTTCCAGTGAATTCCCCCTGAAACATCCGCAAGAGTTGCAATCCGATGGTTTAGGGTAGCTCGCAGCAAAGGACCATTGGTTATTACTTCATAAGCCTCTTGGTAGCCTTGGTCAAATTTCTGGGTTACTTGCCGAAACCCTAAGGGCGTTTGCACCCAGTCCCCCACTTGGATGTCTTTGATCGGGATCAGTCCCTTGCTTGTGTGTACCAAAGCATCCTCAGGCAAACAACGCCTCACATTGCCAGCAACAACCACAACGGCTGCCTCATCAATCAGCAGACAACACTCCACAGAGGTCAACTGGCGACCCACCGCCGCATTCAACAGTGCCGCGCAGCGATGGTAGAGGTCTGGCAGCTTTACTGGATTGGCAACTCCCCCAAACCCCTTGAGCCGCTCACCGGTGGGACGCACATCACTAATGTCAATCGTCACCTGAACTAAACCACCGAGTTGAGGGTTGCTGGCGAGTTCAAGCAGCGTTTGGTAGGACTTCACCCACCCTTGGCGGCTATCCCCCACTTTGATGTGACAGGTCTGCCCCGTGAGTATTACAGTTGTTTGCTCTTGACGCGCTTCCTTGGGGGTTTGACCAATTTGACCAATGACAGTCACCTCAAGGCGATTGCAAATCGGCGGCAACTGGGAGATGTATTTCTGCTCTAAGATCGCCCCTGTGCCACAGCCCTGCATGGCCAGATCCATCATCAGGCCAAAGGAATCCCAATCTACGACATTGGTGCTGGTGCAGTTGTAGGCACCGGAAAAGTTCTCGGGCTGGCGCACCCAATCCGTTCCTCCGACCCACAGCCAGCGCCCAGAGGGCAACGCCTTTAGCGCCTGCTGCATTTCCCGAAGAAGGGCAACTTCTGCTGCGGTGAGGTGCCCCACTTCCTGTAGTCCTTGCAGGGTGCGATCGCACACCTGTTGCCAACTCTCCCGCTCACCCGCTTCATTTTGGCGGCTGTAGGTGCGGTAAAACACGGGATAGGCGGTGGGAGCCGTAGCGGGGAAGCTAGTTTGAGGACGGGGAGGATTTTGCACCATAGGGGCAGGACTCAATGGCGAAATACTAGGTGTAGTGTACCGAAGCAATCCTTGGGGGTCAATAAGCACTAATTCTAGAGCGACCCGTAACTCCCCTGCCACAGCGAGAGGGAGATGCTAAGATAGCAGGAAGTTTTTGCTTTGAGTCCAGAGTCAATGGTTGCTGCTCCCCCAACGTCCTTCAGTACCGATGCCTTTGACCAAGTGGTGATGACCACCTATGGTCGTTTTCCCATTGCGCTGCTGCGCGGTGAAGGCTGCCGCGTTTGGGATGATCAAGGCCGCAGCTATCTGGACTTTGTGGCGGGGATTGCCACCTGTACCTTGGGTCATGCCCATCCGGCCTTGGTGGAGACGGTCAGTCGGCAAATGCAAACCCTGCACCATGTTTCCAATCTCTATTACATTCCTCAACAGGGGGCGCTAGCGCA
The DNA here is from genome assembly GCF_031460975.1 of Thermosynechococcus sp. HY213. Lineage (NCBI taxonomy): Bacteria > Bacillati > Cyanobacteriota > Cyanophyceae > Acaryochloridales > Thermosynechococcaceae > Thermosynechococcus > Thermosynechococcus sp. HY213. Next base: position 11,358 of record NZ_JAVKVB010000008.1, read on the forward strand.
GTGGCTTGTGGATCACTCCTGTGGCGATCGCGTGTTTTTCTGCAATTCCGGTGCCGAAGCCAACGAAGCGGCCATTAAACTGGCGCGCAAATATGCCCATACGGTTCGCCACATTGCCAACCCGATCATCATTACGGCGCAGGCTAGCTTCCACGGACGCACCCTCGCCACGATTACTGCTACGGGTCAACCAAAATACCAACAACACTTTGACCCCCTGGTGCCCGGCTTCGCCTATGTTCCCTACAACGATTTTGCGGCATTGCAGACTCTTGTTGAGCAACTAGATCAGTCCCAGCCCCAAGTGGCCGCTATTCTGTTGGAACCGTTACAGGGAGAAGGGGGAGTCCGTCCTGGCGATCGCCCCTACTTTGAGCAGGTACGCCAACTCTGTACCGAAAAAGGCATTCTCCTGATTTTTGATGAAGTGCAAGCGGGCATGGGGCGCACGGGTTCCCTGTGGGGCTATGAAACCCTCGGTGTTGAACCCGATATTTTCACCTTGGCCAAAGGCCTAGCGGGGGGAGTTCCCATTGGTGCCATGATTGCCAAGGAGTTTTGTGCTGTCTTTCAGCCGGGGGATCATGCCAGTACCTTTGGCGGTAACCCCTTGGCCACGGCAGCAGCGCTCACGGTTTGTGAAACCCTTGAAAAAGAGAATCTCCTCGAAAATGTGCGCGATCGCGGGCAGCAACTGCGGACAGGACTACGCGAACTAGCAGCAACCTATCCCCAGCTCATTGCTGAGGTGCGCGGCTGGGGACTGATCAACGGTCTGGAACTGCAACCCGACACCCCCCTCACCGCTGCTGAAGTCGTCAAAGCTGCCCTTGCTGAGGGGCTATTGCTGGTGCCCGCGGGGCCGCAGGTGGTGCGCTTTGTCCCTCCTCTCATTGTCAGTGCTGCCGAGATTGATATGGCCTTAGGGGCAGTGAGCCGAGCCTTTGCCCACTTAGCAGCCTAAAGCACATCCTTGCGTTTTTGAAAAACCCCCACTAGTCCCAGCATGAGGGCAATAATGCCCCCTAAGCGCAGGTTATTGACGGTGACATTGGCGTTGAACGTGTGCCCCTGAAGACTCCAAAAGCGATCAATAAGAGCTTCACCGCTGGCGATCGCCCGCCCCCGCTGCTCTTTCCAGAGGGCAAATTGGTCTTGCCAGCGCTCCATGGCCGCCTGATAGTCTTTGACCCGTTGATTGTATTCCTCGACGCGATCGCGATAGGCCTGATCAAACTCTAAGACCGAATTGGGCAGTGGCGGTGGATCACCCGGTTCCGGAGGTTGTGGGGGTTCGGGTTCATCTACAGCGGGGTGGTACTCCTTGCGCACGCCGGGAAAGCGGCAACGTTGAAAGAGGTTATCATCAAAACACGGACATTGCTCTAGGGCTTCAGGACTGAGTTTCTCCCGTTCAGATTTGGATTGCTGCCAGCAGGCATCCCGCGCCACATCCTGACCAAAGCCGAACAGGGACACCACATTGGCATAACTCCAGCGGGTCAGGGTGACATCGCTGATCAAATTGCCCACGCCCCCTAGATCCTTCAGAGGAATAATTGCTCCAGCAAAGGTAATCTGGGGTACCAAAAAGAGAATCGTTAACAAGGGAGCCACGGTTTGCGTCGGCGAGAGGGCAGAGACCAATAACCCCATCACCATGCCACCAAAGGTGGCCAGAAACAGCGTTAGATACAAGCCAGCGATCGCCCCAATACCGAGGCTCAGATCGATCGCCAAAAACTTCACCGCCAAAAAAACCGCTGCTTGGTACAGTGCCAGCACCACTGCTGGGCCAAGCTTGGAGAAAATATAGGGCCACAGCCCCAACCCCACCATCCGCTCCCGGCGATAGATCTCCAGTTCCTTAACAATTTCCCGCATTGTCGCTAGGCTGCCCACCATCACCGCAATCAGCACAGTAACAAAGGCCATCGTAAATGCCTGCCCCGCATCCCCCTGATCCGGATCGAGAATCGTTGGCTTCCAGAGGACAAAATCCAAGGCTCCCAAAATCGGCGCGAGGGAGAGCATGAGAATGAGTGCCGCCCGATCCTGTCGCAAAATGGCCAAGTTTCGCTGGGTGAGAATCCACCACTGCCGCCACGGTGCCACTTGGGGAATCGTTGCTTTTTGGCGTTGGGGTTGGACTTGTCGGGTTGCCCCCGTATCCACGTTGAGGGGACGCTGCCGCTCCACCACATAGGTTTGATACAGATGAGACTGGCGATAGCGCTGCTGCCATACGGCTGGATTAGGTTCGCTCTCAATCTTGAGGTAAATTTCATCAAAATCTTGGACATCAAAATAGTTGAGGGCTTGATCCGGTGGCCCAAAATAGGCAAGGTGGCCGCCCCGTGCTAAAAACACCACCAAATCGCAGAGCATCACATTTTTAGTGGCATGGGTAATCAGTAAAATTGTTCGCCCCTGATCTGCCAACTGCCGCAACAGCCGCATCATCTGGGTTTCCGTGCCCGGATCCAAGCCAGAAGTGGCCTCATCCAAGAAAAATAAACTGGGGCGGGTGAGCAATTCCACACCAATCGACACTCGTTTGCGCTGACCGCCACTCAGTTGTTTCACCAGTACATTGCGGCGAGATGTTAACTCCAATTCCGCAAGGACGCGGTTCACCTGTTCCTGTCGCTCTTGATCGCTAAAATCAGCAGGTAAGCGCAGTCGTGCCGCATAGTCCAAGGCCTGAGCCACCGTTAGCTCACTGTGGATAATGTCATCCTGAGGCACATAGCCAATCTGGGTGCGATAGGTGCCAAAGTAGCGGTACAGATCATAGCCGTTGACGAGTACCGTACCCGCCGTAGCAGGACGAAAGCCGTTGAGGGCATCGAGGAGTGTTGATTTACCGGCACCACTGCCGCCAACAATCGCGACAAACTCGCGGGGCAAAATTGAAAGGGAAATATCTTGCAGCAGCTTTGCCCCCTTGGCGGTGGTTTTGCTGAGGTGGATGGCATCGAGGCGCAGATTGCCACTGTCGTTGTGGGGAACAATGGTTTCATCGGGGGTAAACAGCGAGCTATAGGGGCCAATGCGCACCAAGGCCCCCGTGGGTAAAGGCATAGGTTTGCGGGGTTCAAGGCGCTGGTTATTGATGAAGGTGCCGTTGGCAGAGTCGAGATCGACAATGTACCACTGTCCTTCCTGAAGGTAGAGGCGGGCATGAAATCGCGAGACGACCGGATGATCCAGCACCATATCGTTACTGGGGTCACGGCCAATCCGAATCTGCTGGCGATCGCGCAGTTGGAGGGGGCGCGTTTGCTCCACAACCTCCGTGGCGGGCATCAACAAGTAGGTCAGCCGCAGGAATTCCCCCACATGGATCACATCCCCCGGTGCCAAGGCATGTTCGCTAATCGTTTTTCCGCGCCAGTGGAGACCATTTTTGCTGCCCAAGTCAATAATTTTGTAATGCTCTCCCGATCGCACCAGCTTGGCATGGTGAAAGGACACAAAGGGATGGTCAATGGTGATGTCCGCCTTCGGATCCCGACCGAGAACCAGTTCCTCCTTCAGCAGCGGAAACTCCTGCAACCACTGGGGCGTCGCCACCTGCAAGATCGGCGTACTGGCAGCCCCCATCACCACCGTGCCCGGCAGTTCCGTTGTTGCTATGCCATCTGGATCAAAAATGGCTTCAAACTCACCGATTTGTAGGCGATCGCCCGCCTTCAGCGCCACAGGGGTGCGTGGCCGCAGCTTCGTACCATTCAAAAAAGTGCCGCTGGCGCTCCCGAGATCCGCCACTTGATAACCCGTCTCCGTGGGAATAATCAAGGCATGGTGGCGGGAAATCCCCTCACCGACGAGAATCACTTGGCTTTGGGGGTCGGTACCGATAAGCAGGCGATCGCGCCCCAGTTGAATTTGCTGTCGTGAACCATCAGCCGCTAAAAGGTTGAGAATGGGCACTGCCATACCGCTTGTTTAGAAACCCCACTTCATTTTGTCACTAGAGCCAGAGTAAGAATTTTCTATTACAGGAACAAGAAAAAACCCTAAAGTATTAGTCGTTACGAAATCATTGGGATTAAATTTGCTAAATTAGCATCCAATTCATCCAGACATTGCCACTCTGTTGCACCTTCTCCCAGACATGTAGAAGAAATCTCTTTTTCCTGTACTCCGCCGTTGTTGTGGGGATGTATTGATGTTGATGCACGTTGAAATTATTGAAAGTAACCCCCACCTGCGTTCCCTCCTTGGCTGGCACCTACAGCAAGTGGGGCACATCGTTCATCTTGCCAGTGGTTGTCAACAGGGGCAGGAAGTATTTCAACTGCGACATCCCGATTTGGTTGTTCTCGATCTGGACTTGAATGAGGGCAATGGTTTGGAATTATGCCGCTGGCTTCACTACCAAAACACTGTTTTGATTTTAGTTCTTTCTGGCCATGAGGATGAAGCGGATGTGGTGACGGCGCTGCGGGCGGGTGCCGATGATTACTTGGCCAAACCCTTTGGGATGCAGGAATTTCTTGCCCGAGTCGAGGCCTTGGCACGGCGAGCACGCCCCTGTTTACCCAGTGTCCTGAACTTGGGTGAGTTACAAGTCGATTTAGTGCAGCGGCGAGTGGTGGTACGCAATGTGCCAGTGGATTTGACACCGCAGGAATTTAGCCTACTCTATGTTCTGACGCAAATGGGGGGCACACCTTTGAGTCGTCAGGAATTGCTGCGGCGAGCTTGGCCAGAGAGCATTGACAACCCTCGCACCGTGGATACGCATATCTTATCTTTGCGTAAGAAAATCGAAGTGGATCCGCAGCAGCCGCGCCTAATTCAAACCGTGCGCAATGTCGGTTATCGACTGCACCTTGAGCCATTGAATGGGCGCTACCAGCAGAATGGCAATAAACCCCATTCCCGTCCCCCGCGATCGCCCCGCCACGTATTGGTTTAGACTTTGTCCAGTCTTCCTAAAATATTCTCTCTCAAATGAGCGATCCCTTTGCGTGGCTAGAACCTGCCCTAGATGCCCTGCACCGTGCCCATTGGTATCGCCAACCCCTTCTCAGTAGCGCACCGGGGGCAGTGGTGAGTGTTGGCGAGCCGCCCCGCCCATTGATTAACTTTTGCAGCAATGACTATCTGGGTCTGGCCAACCATCCGCAGGTGAAAGCAGCCGCCATTAAGGCGATTGACGAATGGGGTACTGGGGCGACCGGGTCTCGCCTTCTGAGTGGTCAACGTTGTCTTCATGAACAACTAGAGCGGGCGATCGCCCAGTGGAAAGGCACAGAGGCTGCCTTAGTCTTTAGTTCGGGTACTGCCGCCAATCTCGGTACCATTGCTGCCCTTGTGGATCAGCGGGACTTGGTGCTTGGGGATGCCTACAACCATGCTTGTCTCAAAAAAGGTGCCCGTCTCAGTCATGCGACGTTCTATGAATACCCCCACAACGCTGTCGCTGCCCTTGTCCAACTCCTAGAAACCCATCGCTGCCAATACCGCCGTTGTCTGATCCTCACGGATGGTGTCTTCAGTATGGATGGGGATGTCGCCCCCCTAGAGGAGATATTGGCGCTAGCCGAGACCTACACAGCCATGGTGCTAGTGGACGATGCCCACGGCACAGGGGTCTTGGGAACCAATGGTGCCGGTACCTTAGTCGCCTTGGGGCAATCGAGTCCGACCGTCATTCAAATGGGTACCCTCAGCAAAGCCCTTGGCAGTTTAGGGGGATACATTGCTGGCTCCCAAGCTCTGATCTCCTATCTGCAACACCGTGCCAGCACATGGATCTATAGCACTGGACTTTCACCAGCGGACACTGCTGCTGCCCTTGCTGCCCTTGAGCAACTACAAACAGAGCCTTCCCTACGCCAAGCCCTTGAGGAGCGCATTCAACAACTCGAAGAAGGACTGCAAGAATTGGGTTGCCCCGTTTTGCCCCGTCCGCTACCGACCCCCATCTTTTGCTTGCCTGCTCCCGATCCAGCCACTGTTCTCCAATGGGGTCAGAAATTACAAGAGGCTGGATGTTGGGTGGCGGCGGTACGGCCACCGACCGTGCCCTTTAGTCGGCTGCGCATCACCCTAAGAGCCGATCACACCCCTGAGCACATTGCGCAATTGCTGGCAGCATTGGCTGAGTTGTTAAAGTGCTGTTAAGAAGGGCTGACGGTCTCGGTGTATTTCGCCTAGGCTGGAGATAGTTCTGTGAAATCGGCAAACTGCGCCAAGGAGTGAGCGATGAGGATTTGGGTAAGCGAGCAAATTGATCCCTCTGGCCTGCTTTATGCCTGTATTGCCTGTCGTGATGAAGCTCAGGCGAGGGAGTGTGTGCAGTCTTTTGAGAAAAACTTAACAACAGAACAAAAAGCCGCCGGTTGGCAAGTGCGTCTGCGTACGGTGGCCTCTTGGGATGAGGTTCCCAGTACTGCCCTCAAGCTCTGCTAATCTTTTGGCTCAGCCCTGCATAAGAATCTCAGTGGAGCGATTAAGCCAGTGGGGACGTTGCCCTCTCTGCACCTTTGCTATCATGGGTGCGATGTGCTCATCATTGCTTTTCCTTTGGAGGATGCCGCAGAATGGAGTTTGAAGCCCTGTTACTTGGTTTAGAACCACTTACCGTGCTTGCCCTTGGGGTGGGTGCTGTTGCTGTTGCCCCCGTTGTGGGTGCCGTTGACTCAATGACTGGTCACAACTTGGCAGAGCAAGCTCGCAATGCGGCAAAATCAGGCTTGATGTGGGCGTTTGAAGCCTATGAAAAGGCACAGACGGCTGTCGCTGAAGCCAGTGAGTCTTTCCAAGACTTGGTTGCCGAAGCCCGCTCAGAAATGATGGAGCAAAAAGCAGCAAAGGCCGCCGCGCCTGAGGAACCCCGCCAAGTGACGATTAGCTAAGTTTTACTTTTAGTGCCTAATTGAAATGCCTTTGGGGTAGTTCTGCTGCCCCATCTTTATTTTAATGAGCGACCAGCGGGCGGGAAATAGATCACGGGAAAGACGCAACGACGAATGATCTCCCCGGCAAAGCTAGGGATTGATAATTCCCAAATTTTACCGACGGAACCAGAGGAAACGGCAATCCCATAGATGTCGCGATCGTGGGCTGCCAATTGTGCTTCGACCACCGGACTACCAAAGCGAATCTCGGTTTCAATGCTCAGGCCATAGCCAGTGAATTCTTGCTTTAGCTCGGCAAGAATTTTTTCAGCCTTCGGACGTTGCTCGCCAACTCCCAGTTCCCCTTTGCCGGCATCGCTGATAATCCAGCAGAAGGTCAGTGCAGCAATGCTCGTTTGATCGCGCTTTTGCACGCCTTCCCGCAGTTTTTGAACAAGGTGTTGGGCAGAGGGGCTGTGGTCGTAGGGCACTAGTAGGTGGCGAAAGAGATTTTGACAGCGGAGATTCAGTTCTGCGGTTGTCATCACCCACAACAGTTGCGGGCGCATAATCATCACTGGCACTTTAATCCGTTGCAGCACCTCAATGGTTGTACTGCCGAAGAGCTTCTCGTCCAAGAGATTGCGAATGGGACGGCTGGCCAGCACCAAGTCAATTTGATGTTTTTCAACGGTGTCCAGAATGGCATCGGCGGGGCGGCGGTTTTCGATGATCACTTCTGCTTTAAGATCCGCTGGAACTTTTGCGGCGTCGATTTTGAGTAATTCGCGTGCCTGTTGCAGCTTTTTTTCCCGCAGCCGAGGCTTATCGCCATCCTCGTCAATGGGGCGGGCATGGAAGAAGATCAACCTGCGAGCACCCGCTGTTTGCAGTGCCTCAAGGTAGTGGGTCAGTTTGGGGAGACCATCATGGAGATCGGTTGGAATCAATATGTTCTTGAACATGCCAGTGCTCCCCAATGCCAAACTCTAATTGCAGATTACCTTAGAAGGGGGAGGCGCGCTACTCAGTTCTTTTCTCTTTTTAAGGAATAAAATAATTACCCCCTCGCAAGCCGCAGGGGTCTCTGCTAGCAAATGGCAAGGGCACTGCCAAAGTCTTGGGGGCAGTTGCGCGACCCTATACAGACAACTGATAGAGAAGAAAACGGTTGCTTAGGGGCAACTTTTCGGAAAACCCCATCGTCAACTTCAACAGGAGTCACTAAAATAGGGATGGGTACAGAGTCATCATTAAATTCAATAATGTATCCATTACTACTAAATCCCTGTGAAACAAGGAGATTGTCTATCGTGATGCGATTTTCATTGAGATTTTTCTGGGATTTCGCCCCTTGCTAAGAGCTGTTAAATCAGAATCGCAACGACTTTTTTCCCATCGAATGCAGCGACACATTTCCCCTTCTCAAGAAAGGGTTTTAAGTAACTGAAATTGCCTTCTTAAACAGTTGAGGAAGGGGAGCTTTCGCTGCCAACTTCAATGATTGAGTTGAGGTGTTGAGTTGATGACAATTTTGACGTTGGGGCAACGCATGCTCCGCACAATTTTGTGGCCTGTCCGGCAGTGGCTAGAGCATCTAGAAGTGCACGATCGCCAGCTAGCGCATCGTCTATGCCGCTTGATCCCCGCCCAGTGTCCCTTTGAACGCGATATTGTGGTTGCAAAATGGCATATTCACATTCCGCCTTTGTGCCACCTCAATCCCCTTTACGAGGAGCTCATGCTGTTGCGCTACCGTGCCCTCTGCTACTTGGCAGATGAGTGCCATGAAGATATTAGTGCCTACTGTTAGCACCTAGGGGGTGTGCTGGTGTGGCGATCGCTAGCCTCCTTCCTATTTCAGCAACCCTGTCCCTGTTGTGGTCGAGCCAGTCCCCAAACGATCTGTAGGGATTGTGAACGGCGGCTGAGGTCATGGGAAGTGCGCCAACGCCAACGCTACTGGCGGGGCAGTCTCCCCCTTTTTCCCTGGGGGTATTATCAGCAAGACCTCAAGCGGGCGATCGCCACCATGAAATACAACAATCACCCCGAACTAGGTACCCTCTTTGGCCAATGGTTAGCCCTGAGTTGGTTGGAAGCGAAGATCGCCCAACGCCTCCCGTTGCAGATTGTGCCTATTCCCCTCCATCGCCATAAATTGCAGAGCCGCGGCTTTAATCAAGCAGCGCTCATTGCTGAGGGGTTTTGCCGTGCCCTTGAGCTACCCCTTGCCCCAGTGGGACTAATCCGCCAAAGAGCAACCCAGTCCATGTTTCAGCTTTCACTCACAGAACGCCAAGCCAATCTTGAGAATGCCTTTCGCCTAGGGCAGGGGCTGCAGCGACGGCGCTGGCTCCTTTTGTGCGATGACATTTATACCACGGGGACAACGGCACGAACTGCAGCCGCAGTATTACGGGGGGCTGGCTACAAGGTCTTGGGGATCATCACCGTGGCCGTGGCGCTGCCGGATCAACTGGTCGATGCCACCGTGAAGGCAACCAACATCAAGGCTTCTGTCCACTCAACAACCGCACCATAGGTATCCCCCGTGTGACCGCCCAACTGCCACTGAAACCATGCCGGGATCAAGGGGATGAGGAGCAAACCAAAAAGCAATTGTCCGAAGGGAAGCGGTAGCAGGAAGCTGAGTAATAGCACCAGTAAACCACTCGGCCAAAAATCGCGGGGAAAGGTACAACTGGCTTTATGGATCTGACCCGTGCCTTGGGGTTTCAAATAGGGATAGCGGGCGATCGCCCACACCTGAGCAAGGCGCCCGATCACCAATACCCACACCAAGACCTGACCCCTCTCTAAACTGCTCAAGGCCGCTACTTTTAAGAGCAAAATGACGAGTCCTGCCATGACGCCAAAGGCACCCGTGCGGCTGTCCGCCATCACCTCAAGGCGCCGTTGTTGATCCCTGACGGCTAAACCATCGGCCGTGTCCATGGCACCATCCAAGTGCAATCCCCCAGTTAATCCTAGCCAAAGTGCCACAACCAAGACACTGGCCACGAGGGGGGGAACGTGCAAAAATGCCAGCAACTGGTGGGTTCCCCAAAGGAGTACGGCCAGCAATAGCCCGACCCAAGGACACCACTTGGCAGCTCCCGCCAATTGCATGGGGCAGTTAGGGGGAATGGGCAAACAGGTATAGAAGGCGATCGCCCCCAACCATTCCATCCAAAGGGTCTTCATGAACGGGTTTGAATTTGCGCCACTGTCCGCTGCTGGGGTTGCAGGGATTGAGCCACCCGCTGAATGTCCGCAGGGGTAATGTCATTAATGGCCTCTAAACGGGCAAAGAGTTGCTGCCAGCCGCCGCCTTTTACAGCATACTCCGCCAAGAGTTTGGCCATCCCCTCATTCGACATTAGGTTTTGCAGCAGTTCCATCCGCAGTTGCGCTTTTACCCGATCCAGCTCTGCCGCCGTCACGGGTGTTGTTTGCAGTGCCTTGAGTTCTTGGGCAATACCTGCCGCAAGGGCAGCCGTCGTTTGACCCGGTGCTGGTGCCCCGTAGATGAGAAAGCGATTGGGGTATTTATTACCGGGAAACCCCACGTAGGCTTGCACGTTGAGGGCTAATTTTTGCTCTAGGACAAGGGAACGGTAGAGACGGGAGGTGCGACCGCCACTGAGGAGACGTGTCAAAATTTCATAGGTGAGGTACGCGGGATCCCTCAAAGGTGGACAGGGATAGGCTTCAATATAGAGGGGTTGACTGGCCAATTCGAGGGTAATCTGCCGAGGTTCCGTTTGCGGCGGTTCGGGGGGAATGGCTGTGGTTTTGCCCGTGCCCTTGGGATAGCGACTAAAATAAACCTTGGCCAATTCCTTCACCTTCTGGGGATCAACATCTCCGACAAGCACCATGGTCATTTTGTCAGGTGTGTAATACTGGCGAAAAAACCGTTCCACATCGGCGCGGCGCAGGTTTTGAATATCCTCACGGTAGCCAATGACGGGTCGGCGGTAGGGATGCTGACGAAAGCTGGTGGCCAAAAAGGCCTCAAAGAGTTGGCCAGTGGGGGAATTTTCAGTGCGTAGCCGCCGCTCCTCAAGGATGACTTCCTTTTCTTGATAGAAGTCGCGAAAGACGGGTTCCAAAAAGCGTTCCGACTCTAGGGACATCCACAGTTCCAATTTGTTGGCGGGAAAACTGTAGAAGTAACGGGTGGCATCGGCAGATGTGGTTGCATTGAGACCCACGCCCCCGGCCTGCTGGACAATTTGGCCATATTGATTGCGAATCACATAGCGATCGGCAGCCTGCTGCACAGCGGCAAATTCTGTAATCAATGCCTGACGTTGCCGCTCATCCGTCGTGGCTTGCAGTTGCTCAAAGAGGCGATCCAGTTGGGCAAGTTTTTCTTTTTCAGCGGCATAATCCGTCGTCCCAATGCGGCGGGTGCCCTTAAAGGCCAAGTGTTCCAGATAGTGCGCCACACCGGTCTGGCCTTCCGGTTCATCAACGCCCCCCACATCCACGTAGGTGAGAAATGACACTATCGGGGCTTGGTGTTGCTCCATGACAATGAAGTGCATCCCATTGTCAAGATAGAATTCACTGATTTGATCCATGGCACGGTCAATGTAGGGGCGAATCGTTTGGGCGTTGGCCGGCAAGGAGAGGGCGATCGCCCCCAAAACAAGGCAGAGGAGAATTTGCCAGAAATAAACTTGCCAGTGGCGTTGCTGCCGCATCAACAAACCTAGTTGGCCTCCAGCCAGTTGGCCGCCGCGTAAATGTCCACCGCAAGGGGCACACTCAGGGGTACTGCTGTACTCATGACTTCGGGAATTGTAGTTTGCAGTTGTTCCCACGCTTCAGGGGTCATCTCCAACACCAATTCATCGTGGACTTGGAGCAGCAGGCGGACTTCTTCAGGGGAAAGTAGGGGAGCCAGTTTCACCATCGCACACTTAATAATATCGGCACTGGAACCTTGAATCGGGGCATTGGCTGCCGCCCGCAATAGTCCCCGCTCGTAATTGCTCATTTTTAGTTTACTGGGATCGACATCGGCTAGCGCCTCTAAAGGCTTGCGCCGCAGGGCTTGCAGTTCAGAACTCTGAAATTCAAAATAGCGCCGCCGTCCCAAAATGGTTTCCACATAGCCTTGGCTGAGGGCAAGCCGTTCCATTTGCCGCAAATAGTCAAAGACGCGTGGATAGCGATCGTAAAACCGCTGAATAAAAACCTTAGCATCGGCCACACTCACCCCGGCTTCACGGGCAAACCGCTGTGCTCCCATCCCGTAAATGACGCCAAAGTTAATAATTTTGCCCAAGCGTCGCTCGCTGGAACTAATGTCGGTTTTTTCTAGGAGAAACTGAGCTGTGAGATGATGGACATCCTCCCCTTTTTGGTAGGCCTCTAGCAGGGCCGGCTCTTGACTCAGATGAGCAAGGATGCGCAACTCAATTTGGGAATAGTCCGCTGCCACCAGCAACCAGCCCGGCTCGGGAATAAAGGCGCGGCGAATTTGCCGACTAAACTCGGTGCGAATGGGGATATTTTGCAGATTGGGATTAGAGGAGGAAAGGCGCCCCGTAGCGGTCACCGCTTGGTTGAATTCCGTATGTACACGGCCTGTGTCCGGACGCACCAAGGTTGGCAACACATCCACATAGGTGGATTTGAGCTTGGCGAGGGTGCGATGGTTCAAAATGAGTTCAATCACAGGATGATCTCCCCGCAGTTTTTCGAGGGTTGCGGCATCGGTGGAGTAGCCCAGTTTTGTTTTATGGGTCTTTTTCGTATCTAACCCCAAAATGCCAAAGAGCAGTTCACTCAGTTGCTTGGGGGAGGCCAAGTTAAAGGGTTGTCCCACGGCATCCCATGCTTGTTGTTGCAGTGCTGCCAGTTGCTGTTCGAGTTCTTGGGAGAGTTGCCGCAAATAGTCACTGTCAATGCGAATCCCCGTGGCTTCCATTTCCGCCAGAATGGGTTCGAGGGGCAATTCCACCTCTAGGAGGAGTTGGCGCAGGCGGGGGGGCAAGTCGGCCTCTAGTTTGTCCTTGAGAAGATAGGTGGTATAGACATCGAGGCCACAGTATTGCGCTACCACCGCAGGGGGGAGATCCGCAAGGGTTTGATCTTTGCCCACCAGACTACGGTAGGTTTGGGCTTGAAGGGGCAGATAGCGTTGACACAGATCCTTGAGGTTGTGACTGGCTTCGGGATTAATCACATAGCTCGCCAGCATCGTGTCAAATACGACACCTTGTAATTGAATCCCCTGAAACCGCAGCACCAAGCGGTCAAACTTGGCATTTTGCAAGACTTTGGGGTAGCGATCGCCCTCAAGAATCGGTCGCAAAGCGGCGAGGGTCTCTGGTAGGGGTAGGTTCTGCCCCTCTTTGTGCCCCAACGGTAGATAGGCCACCTGATCAGGCGCTGCGCCCCAACAGCAGCCCAAGCCCACCAAGGCAGCATCGCGGGGGTTCAAGGCCGTGGTTTCCGTGTCCCAAGCCACGGGATGGTTCGCATCGGTACAGGTTTCTAACTGGGCGATCAGCCATTGCAGTTGCTCTGGCCTCTCAATGAGTTGCACATTCAAGGGGTCAGGGGTATCCGTCGGCGCAAAAAACCATGTTGCATCCGCATCGCTCTCTACATCCGGCAGTGTCCCCCCCAAGCGGAGGTGCCAGTCCTGAAGTTGCATCCGCAGGGCACGAAATTCCAAGTGATCCAATAGCTGATCCAGCGTTAGCCACTCAAAGGGACTCAGATGCAGTTCCTCTAGGGGCAGTTCCAAGGGGACATCGAGGATAATTTGAGCTAGGGTGCGGGAATGGCGGGCATCGGCCTCCCCATTGATCAGCTTCGTTCTTAGGCTAGGGGGCGTAATCTCATTAATGTGGGCGTAGATTTCCTCTAGCGTGGGGTACTGATTGAGTAACTGCACCGCTGTTTTTGGGCCAATCCCCTTAATACCGGGAATGCGATCGCTGGCATCGCCACAGAGGGCTTTATAGTCCACAATTTGCTCGGGCCAAACCCCCATTTTTTCCTTGACCTTGAGGGCATCAAAGACCTCCAGACCCTGCTTGCGTTGGCCAAGGGTATTCCCCAGATACAAGACCTGTACTTGACCTTCGCGATCAATCAATTGAAAGAGGTCGCGATCGCCACTGACAATGGACACCCGCCATCCTTGGGGTCGCAAGCGATGGGCCACCGTACCAATCACATCATCGGCTTCATAGCCCGGCTGACTCAACAGGGGTAGACGCAGTGCCCGCAGCAACGCCTGCAAATTGGCAATATCGGTAATAAAGTCCTCGGGCGTTTCTGCCCGCCCCGCCTTGTAGTTTTCGTCGGCTGTGTGGCGAAATGTCGGCTCCCCCAAGTCAAAAGCAATGGCCACATGATCCGGCTGCTGCTGCTCCAGAATCTCCAGCAGCGTCTTAAGAAAGCCAAAACACACACTAGTGGGAATCCCCGTGGAGGTACGCAACCCCCCCTCTCGCCCCTTACTAAAGGCGTAGTAGGCACGAAAGGCCAAGGAATGACCATCAATGAGTAAGAGATTGGCAGAAGGCATGGGGACAGGAAACGGCGGGGGATAACTTTTCCATTATTCAAAAAATTGGTCTAAAACCCCACCCCTGAAAATGGCAGCGTATCAACGGCTAAAGTCACGGCGTTTTTGGCAGAAGGGCAAAGCCACTAGCATTGCCAAGATGAGAATGCTTTGATCGCGCCAATGGCGTTGCACATCTACGGTAAACATGTAGCCTTGATCTCGTTGGAAGCGGCTGATAATGCCTTGGGCTTCATTGATGGCACGACTGCGTTGGCGGTTCCACTCAGAATATTTTAGTTCCCACTCATCCATGGCTGCCTGATAGGCTTGCAGCCGTTGCAGATAGTCTTGGAGCGCTGCTGGATCATTGGGGGGATCGCCCGGAGACTCTGGCCGCGGCGGTGCGGGTTCATCCACTTCGGGGACATACTTGGCGCGGATACCGGGGAAGTTACAGGTCTTAAAGAGACCGGGACCATAGCACAGACAAAAATCCCGCTGCATCTCCTCGGTCATTTTTTCCCGTTCCTCCTCTGGTTCGCGCCAACAGGGGTCATTGGCAATGTCATCCCCGATGCCTGTGAGCTTGACCATCGCCTCAAAGGGCCACTTAATGACCGTCAGATGGTTAATAATCTGCCCCGGTAACCCGAAGGAAGAAACGGGCTGAATCCCGCCACTAAAGATAATTTGGGGCACTAAAAACATCAGCACCAGCAGCGGCACAATGTTCTGGCTAGGGGCAAAGGCAGAGACTAAAAGACCCATCGCCATACCGCCAAAAATGGCAAGGGCAAGGGTGACGTACATGGCAAAAGTAACCCCCCAATCTCCCGGTAAATCCACCGCCAGCTTTGTCACCGCAAGGTAAGTGGCCGCTTGATAAAGAGCTAGCCCAAGGGCGATCGCCCCCTTGGAGCCAATGTAGGGCAACAGCCGCAGGCCAATCATCCGCTCCCGCCGATAAACCTCCACCTCCTTAACCAATTCCCGCATCGTTGTCATTGCGCCAATCATGACGGCAATCAGACTGGTGACAAAAATCATCGTCAGGGCTTGACCCGCATTCCCCGTTTCCGGATTAAAGAGATCCCGCTGCCAAGAAACAAAACTCAAACTCCCCAAGAGGGGGGCTATTAAGAGGGTCAGCAGCAGGTTACTGCGATCTTGGCCAAGAATTGTGAGATTGCGGCGGGTGAGAATGAGAAATTGTTGCCAAGGGGAGATTTTCGACTTGGGTTCACTGCTGCGACGGGATTTGCCCTTGGTGCGCCGTTGACTTTCATCGGGCATGTGAGCTAGCACCTGCTGTCGCCCGACCACATATTCCTGATAGAGGCGCGATCGCCGGTAGGCTTCCTCTAGTTCTGCCGAAGTGGGGGCATTGGGGTTTTTCTCTTTGTCTAGGGCACGATAGATGCCAGAAAAATCCTCGAGCTTAATGCCACTAAAGCGATCGCCAAAGGTAGCTCGGAAATAGGGCAGCAGTTGATCAGGAGGACCAAAGTAGGCCAGCCGGCCGCCCTCCGCTAGATAGATCACCAGATCACACTCCCGAATATTTTGGGTGGCGTGGGTAATGATCAGAATCGTTCGCCCCTGATCCGCCAACTGCCGCAGCAAAAACATCAGGTCGGCTTCCGTGCCCGGATCTAAGCCAGAGGTGGCCTCATCGAGGAAGAAGAGACTGGGTTGCGTGAGCAATTCGGCACCAATACACACCCGCCGCTGCTGACCGCCACTGAGGCGGGAAATGGGCACATCGCGACGATGGTTCAGTCCCAATTCTGTTAACACCTCGGTCACCCGCTGTTGGCGTTCCGCTGGGGTTGTATCGGGAGGCATGCGTAGTTTTGCCGCGTATTCCAAGGCTTGGGCGATCGTCAGTTCCTCGTGGATGATATTCTTCTGCGGTACATAGCCCAATTGCGCTTGAAAGGCCTGATAGTTGCGGTAGAAATTTGTGCCATTGACCAGTACCGTGCCCGTTGTTGCTGGCCGCAGTCCATTGAGGGCATCGAGGAGCGTTGACTTGCCGCTACCACTAGGCCCCAAGATGGCCACAAACTCCTTGGGCATGATCGATAGCGAAATATCGTGGAGAATTTGCGTTCCCTTGCCCACCACCTTACTGAGGTTGATGGCATCTAGGCGCATGTGACCCGATTCGGCATATTGGGTCAGGGTTTCATCAACATTGAGGACAAGGCGATCGCTACCAATGCGAATACTGTCCCCCACCCGCAGCAGTGTGGGTTCTTCTACCTCGCGGCCATTGACAAACGTGCCATTACTCGACCCCAGATCCGTGAGCAGGAAATCGCCATTGCGGCGCTCAATTTTGGCGTGGTGACGGGACACCGTTGGATGCTCAATCACCAGATCATTGCTTGGATCGCGGCCAATCGTGAACGTGTTGTATCCCACCAGCGAAATCGTCTTCACGGGGACAGTGGATGTCGCATCGGCCTCAGGAATCGCCAGTACTGTTGCTGTGCTCAACTCCGTCGCGGGGCTAAAGACAACGGCATGACGCTCTGTGTCAATGCGATCGGGCAACTCCTGCCCCACATAGGTCAGCGTCACAAATTCCATCAGGGCATAACTCTCCCCGATTCCCAAATGCACATTCATTGCCGGCTGCGGGTCACTGAGATCTACCACCTGCAAATGCTGATCCGCAAAGCGTAATTTCAAGTGGCAGGGCAAAAGTTCAGGGGTATCCACCACCACATCGCAGGCGGGATGGGTGCCTAAAAGCGTCGTTTGCTCCTGTAGCCCCCAGCGTTGCTGCCATGTTTTGGTGCGCACTTCAATCACAGGGACTTCAGTCTCTTTGCTGACCTCAGTGGTACGGGGTTGATAGTCGTGGTAGTGCCAGATGAGGCGAAAGCGCACAGCAGAGTTGCCCAGCGTTATCAAGTCGCCATCTTCAAGGGGAATGGGGGTATTGGGCACAACCGGTTGGCCATTGAGATGGGTGCCCGCTTTACTGCCGAGATCTACGAGGTGAACTTTCCCTTCTTGCCACTCCAAGAAAGCGTGGTAGCGGGAGACGGAAAGATCATTGAGGACAATGTCATTATCGGGGGCACGGCCAATTTTGAGGCCGCTGGCGGGTAGCTGAACCCCCTGCTCACTGACGGATTTGACAAGTTCTAACCATGCTGTTTGAGTCATGACCTTGGGGCAAAGGGGCTTGATGCCGGTCAGTTTACTGGATTCTGGCCGATCTGACAAAAGACGCCCGCCAAAGCTCAACCGGCGCAGAAACCTATCATTATTGCGAGGAGGGCAAAGAAGGCATCGGCAAATAACTCGCCACCTGTGACCATAGAAACTGTGCTTGCTCCCACAGGCGATCGGGACCAATACCAAAAAAGAGTTGCAACAGGAAAACAATCAGGGCAATTTTAATCGCCGTACCGAGAGTGACCTTGAGGACAGTGATCAGCCAGCGGAGCACGAACCAACTGATGGCGATCGCCCCTAAGGTGATCAGGATTTCAGTCACGGTCATCGCCGCACCAAGATATCTTGGCCATGGGTATCCGTGCCGCAGGTCTCCAGCAACTGGTGTTCAACGGCCAAAGCATGCACAAGGGCGGTTGTTTCAGGGGTGGGTTCCCACACATCGGGATTGCTGTAACAGTAGTAGGTTTCCACCCCATCAATCCCCCGCGCCACAGCTGCAGGAATCAATTGTTCAGCAGGCAAACGATAGCGCGCCGGGTGTGCCAAAATCGCCAAGCCTCCTGCTTCATGGAGTGCGGCAATCACCCGTTCTGCCTGTGCCAAGTCCCCTTGGGGGGCAGTGCCCATTGTATAGAGATGCAGGATCGGCGCATAGGGGTCAAAGCCATAGCCCAGAATATGCACCTCAGTACCCAAGAGTTGAGCCGTAATTTCAATGCCCGTGTAAACTTGGGGGCGATCCGTTCCTGGATAGGCTTCTACGTAGGTTCGAGCCTGAAAATAGCCCTCTAGGGCATGGTGATCGGTAATGGCAAATCCCTTGAGGCCATGGATCATTGCCTGTTGCGCCACTTGCTGCGGTGTCAGTTGCCCATCGGAGCAGATGGTATGGAGATGAAAGTTATAGCGATAGGGACAACTGGTTGCCGTCAACATCCGAAAGAGACCACGGAGAGTCTCAGCCTGCGTCACCATCAGTGCAGCAAGGGTCATAGGCATTACCAAATCTTACGCTGTTACCTCTTTAATATAAACTTTCTTTAAGAAACGAGAGATAAAGATTCCTAATAGGGCGATTTATGTACCTCGATGGGGTGTGCTAGGATACAAGTTGGCTCGGAATCATGCGATCGCAACGCCTCAACCTTGTCAGGTCCGGAAGGAAGCAGCAATACGGGATGCTTGCGGTAGGCGTGATCTCCGGGTCACCCTCTTGAGACCTGCGAACGATTCATGCCTGTCACTACCCTTAGCCTCCCCCTCGATGAGATTCGCTACGATGAACGGGGTTTAGTGCCAGCAATTGTCCAAGACTATTTGGACGGCACCGTGTTGATGCTGGCGTGGATGAATCGGGAATCGCTACAGAAAACCCTTGAAACCGGTCGTACGTGGTTTTGGAGTCGTTCGCGCCAAGAACTGTGGCCCAAGGGCGAAACCTCTGGCCATGTCCAGTGGGTCAAAAGTATCCGCTACGACTGCGATAGTGATGCCCTGTTGTTAACAGTAGAGCAAGTGGGCCAAGTCGCTTGCCACACGGGGCAGCGCAGTTGTTTCCACCGCCATGGGGAGGCCGGACAACGGGTAGAAGACCCACCAGCAGATACCCTTTCGCAAGTGTATAACGTGGTCTGTCAACGGCGCGACTTTCCGCAGCTACAGTCCTACACTTCCAGCCTGTTCACAGCCGGTGATAATAAAATTCTCAAGAAGCTGGGCGAAGAAACCGTAGAAGTGGTGATGGCCTGCAAAGACGATGACCCCGAGGCGATCGCCAGTGAGGTAGCGGACTTGTTTTACCACACGCTAGTTGCCCTTGCCTATCATGGGGTGTCCCTGCGGCAGGTCTATGAGCAGCTTCAGTTGCGGCGGCGCTAGTTGCTTGCCGTTTTCCTTGTCAGCACTGGCTCAACGTCGTTAAAGTGCTAGATACAGGTAATTTACATAACTATACAAATGGCAAAGCAGGTGGTCGTCATTGGCGGCGGCATTGGGGGTCTGACCACAGCGGCATTGTTGGCACGACGGGGCTATCGGGTTCAGCTGTTTGAGCAGGCAGCCCAACTGGGGGGCTGTGCCTCCACATTTCAGCGGCGGGGCTTTACCTTTGATGTTGGCGCCACCCAAGTGGCTGGCCTTGAGCCGGGGGGAATTCACGCGGCGATTTTTGCTGAATTGGAGATGCCTCTGCCAGCAGCAACCCCCTGCGATCCTGCCTGTGCGGTGTATCTGCCGCAGGAAATGACGCCCATCAATGTTTGGCGCGATCGCGATCGCTGGCAACTGGAACGTCAACGCCACTTTCCCCACAGTGAGCGGTTTTGGCAAGGCCTTGAACACCTCTTTGCCATTAGTTGGCGATTTCAGCAGCGGCAGCCCATTTTACCCCCGCGCAATGGCTTTGATCTGTGGCAATTGGTGCAAGCCCTGCGTCCGGAGACGCTTCTCACGTTGCCCTTTAGCCTGATGACGGTGACCGATTGGATGCGTCTTTGCGGTGTCGGGGGCGATCGCCGGCTGCGGCAATTTCTGGATCTTCAACTCAAGCTCTACTCCCAAGTAGATGCCAGTGAAACCGCACTCCTCTATGCCGCCACCGCCCTCTGTCTGTCCCAAGACCCCCACGGCCTCTACCATCTCCACGGCAGCATGCAGGTGCTCAGTGATTTACTCGCCAATGCCTTGCAGCGCGATGGCGGTCAAATTTACACCCGGCATTTGGTGCGTCACATTGAAGTCGAGCGGGGGCGTGCCGTCGCTGTCCAAGTGGAGAACCTGAAAACAAAAACCTTGCACCGCGTTGCAGCGGATCACATTGTGGCCAATGTCCCTGCCCAAAACCTGCCCCAACTCCTTGGCGATGCCATTCCCACTGGCTATGCCCGCCGCCTCAAAACACTGCCGCCGGCCGCCGGTGCCTTTGTGATTTACCTTGGCGTTAAAGAGGCCGCCATTCCCGAAAGTTGTCCACTCCACTTGCAGTTTCTCTACGATGCGGAAGGGCCGATTGGCGAAAATAACTCCCTGTTTGTCTCTGTGAGTCAGCCGCAGGATGGGCGTGCCCCCAGAGGCTATCGTACCCTGATTGCCTCCAGCTTTACTGAACCGAATTTTTGGCGTCAGCCCGACTTAGACTATGCCGCCACCAAGGCGCAATACACCCAAACAGCTCTTGAACACCTCGGGGAATTCTTTGATCTGCGGCCTGAGCACATTGTTCACTGTGAAGCGGCGACCCCCCGCACCTTCTGGCGCTATACCGCGCGGCTAGATGGCATTGTCGGGGGCATTAGTCAACGCCTGAGCACCTTTGGCCCCTTTGGCTTGGCCACCCGCACCCCGATTCCTCACCTGTGGTTAGTGGGAGATTCCGTGCATCCGGGGGAAGGTACGGCCGGTGTCAGCTATGGTGCCCGTGCCCTTGTGCAGCAACTGCTCGCCAATGATGCCTAAGGGATTCCTATTTTGGTGAAAATCACTATAATAGAGAGACTCGTTACCAATTGCGAAAGGAACCCACTGCCTGTGTTTGCGACTCTCGCTGCCCCCCAACCGTCCCTGCCGTTGGATTTAATTGCGGCCATCCAAGACCTGAAGCGGGAACTGAATGCAGTGATTCTAGCCCACTACTACCAAGACCCCGCCATTCAAGATGTGGCCGATTACATTGGTGATTCCCTTGGGCTGTCGCGGCAGGCCGCCAGTACCAATGCCGATGTCATTGTTTTTGCTGGGGTGCATTTCATGGCCGAAACCGCCAAGATTCTCAACCCCGATAAGCTGGTGTTGCTGCCGGATTTGGCGGCGGGCTGTTCTTTGGCAGACAGTTGTCCTGCGGACGCCTTTGCTGCTTTTAAGGCGCAGTATCCTGACCATTGGGTGATTTCCTACATTAACTGCACTGCTGAAATCAAAGCCCTGAGTGACATTATTTGCACCAGTTCTAATGCAGTGAAAATTGTGCAGCAGTTGCCTGCGGATCAGCCCCTGATTTTTGCCCCCGATCGCAACCTTGGCCGCTATGTCATGGCACAAACCGGACGGCAGATGGTGCTGTGGGACGGCAGTTGCATTGTCCATGAAACCTTCTCCGAGCGACGCATCCTCGAACTCAAGGCCGCCTACCCCACGGCCCAGGTGATTGCCCACCCCGAATGCGAAGAAGCCGTACTCCGCCATGCCGATTTTATTGGTTCGACAACGGCTTTGCTCAACTATAGCCAACGCCAAGATCACGATACCTTTATCGTTGTCACCGAGCCAGGGATTCTCCACCAGATGCAGCGGCGCAACCCAGAGAAAACTTTTATCCCTGCGCCCCCTCAGGATCAGACCTGCAATTGTAATGAGTGCCCCTTTATGCGCCTGAATACCCTAGAAAAACTCTATTTGTGTATGCGCGATCGCCAGCCCCAGATTGAACTACCAGAAGACATCCGCCTTGCGGCGCTCAAACCCATCCAACGCATGCTGGAAATGTCCTAAACCAAGGGTGTCAGCTCCCTTAAATCTCAGCAACTGCTCGCTCAATCAGGCGACGAGCTAGGGTCTGAACGCCCGTATGGTAGTAGTAGTTGGTGCTCATGTCCAAAAAGGCTCCCAAGTAGTCGAGGTTATCCTTCGAGAGTTCAATAAAGCTTTGCAGACTATTGATCACCTTTTGCGGCGTTAACTCGTGGCTGCTGACAAATTGATGCATCCACCCCTGCACGGCATTAAAACTTTCGACAATAAAGCCCAATTGACCGCTGGGATTGCCCCCCGGCACGACACTGCCAATTGCTTTGAAGGTGGGGTTTTCCTGTAGATCATTGGGTTGCAAGCTTTGCAGTGTGCCCAAGCATTTGAGAAGAAAGTCAGGCCCTAGGGGAATCAGGCCATCAAAGCAGATGAGGGCGGCCATCCGCATCAGGGATTCACCACTGTAGTCGGCAAGGGCACGCAGGAAGTCGCCGAGGCTGTCACCGGGAATGCCATTGATTTGACAAAAGGCCAGAATTTCCACAATCAGCTTAATGCTGAGGTCAATGGACTGCGCCCGCTCTGGCTTGGGCGTCATTTTATCCAAGAAGCCGAGGAAGGAAATTTTCTCGCCCACTTTGTTGGCAAGGGCAGCCGCTCCTAGGAGAGCATCGGTGTTGTCCACGGTTTGATAGAGCCACAGTGCCCGCTGATAGCCTTGGGATTTGTCATTAAAGAGCCGCACGGCGCGATCGCCAATTTGGCGGATCAAGGCAGGATCCGTTTCTCCAGTCACATGGCGGATCGTGTTATCAAAACCAACGATATTTTGCCACTGGCCGGGAATGATGAAATCCAAGGACTTGAGGGCCATAACGGTGATGCCCCCAGTGGGGAGTTGATCAACAATTTTGTAGATAGCTGCGCTCACGGTGGTCTCCTTAGGGGGCAAGTTGGGCTAAACCAGCAAGATCAAATTTTTCAATCCATTCGCGGCGATCGCTGGCGGTAAAACTGGGATCACGGGAGAGTACCTTCACCTGATAGCGGTTGGCCACCAGAATGGCCGTTTGTGTGGTTCCCACCTCTACTGCTGGATAGCCAGCAATCTGCATCGTACTGTTTTGAAACTTGGCGGCAGCCTCAGGGGTGCTAATCGTATCGGAAATGGCCAGCATCGCTAGTTCTTTGCCCTCTTTTTTCAGCTTAGCCTCGGCAAAGCCCTTTTTCTCTTGGACATAGATGCGCTCAAAGCCATTCCCCTCGGGCGGAAAGAAGCGATTAAATTCACTCCCTTGGGTGGCTTCACGACTCACTGCCGGTGGTGCATTGCGCTGAGTGCTTTCCTGTTGCACCTGCTCATAGGGAGAGGGCGGGGTAGGGGCGCAACCGGTAATGAGAAGCGTCAGGGTTAAAATAAGCGCAGTCAGCCAGCGTGCCATGTGAATCCCCAAGACAACAAGCCAATCATAGCCTAGAGGGGGAAGCCACAGCCCTAGTTTGATACTTTGTTAATTTCTGCATTAATCTCTTGCCACTCGCGATCGCTCAAGGGTTCCGGGGTCAGTTTCACTTGCCACTGCGCCTCAAAGGCGTCCAAGAGAGCCGTTTGCACCACCTCTAAAGGGGGAAGGGACTGCCGATGGGGAACACTGCCAAATACCTGCTGCCATAGATCGAGGTCAGGGGTCAGGACAATTGAACCATGCTGCAGGACGCGATCGCCCCGCCAAGCTTGGGCACTACCAATGACTTTCTCGCCCGTAGGTAAAACCAAATCGGCCACGGTGGCTTGGGCAAAGCAATTGATCGGCGCTTGAGAGGAATAGGGGTCTTGTCCCAACTGCAGAGGCCACCCTAGGCGCTCAAACCCCACCCTCAGGAATTGACACAGATCGGTATAAACCTGTCGCCGCCGTTGCCCCAACCCCCACACCACTAGACTGTAGGTGAGATCCCCTTGGTGCAAAACAGCCCGCCCCCCCGTGGGTCGCTGCACCAGTTCGATGGCTTGCCCCTGCCAGGGCAGATGTTGCCAGTGCTCTGGAATTTGCCGCTGACTGTAGCCAAGGGAGATGGCGGGCGGTGACCAAGTGTAAAACCGCAGACAGGGGCGATCGCTAGACTGCCACAACCACCGATCCACCGCCATTTGCACTTTTCCCGGCGCCCCAAAGGGGGGAATATAACGCCACTTCATTGAGAAGCTGCTTCTGCCGGATGGTAGGCTGCCGCATCCCGCCGACACCCCATATAGGCAAGGATATACAACTCCTTCAGGTCTTGAATCAGCGGATAGCGGGGATTTGCCCCCGTGCACTGATCGTCAAAGGCCAGTTCGGCCATGCTTTGCACCTGTTCATAGAAGGCTTGATCCTCACTGTTGAGGGCTTCCTTAATGGTGGCTGGAATCTCTAACTGCGCCTTCAGGTCTTCAATAGCGGCAATCAGGCGCGCCACTTTTTCCTCTGGCGTGCTACCACCCAATTCAAGAAAGTCGGCAATTTGGGCATAGCGTTCCTTGGCCTGGGGATACTTGTACTGTGGAAAGATTGCCTGTTTCAGGGGGGCATCCGTGGCGTTATAGCGGATGACATGGCAAATCATCAGCGCATTGGCAAGGCCGTGGGGCACGTGGAAGGTGGAGCCAAGTTTGTGGGCCATCGAGTGGCAGACCCCCAAGAAAGCATTGGCAAAGGCCATGCCGGCGATCGTGGCGGCATAGTGAACTTTCTCGCGAGCTTCTGGGTCAGCCGCCCCCAAGCGATAGGCACGGGGTAAGTACGTAAACAGCAGTTTGATTGCCTCTAATGCCAGTCCCTCAGTAAACTCCGTCGAGAGCACCGATACATAGGACTCCAAGGCATGGGTTAGGGCATCAATGCCGCCATAGGCCGTGAGTTTCTTGGGCATGTGCAGCACCAAGTCGGGATCCACAATCGCCATGGTGGGCGTGAGGGCATAGTCCGCCAAGGGGTATTTAATCCCCACGCGATCGTCGGTAACCACTGCAAAGGGCGTCACTTCGGAACCCGTCCCCGAGGTCGTGGGAATTGCCACCATCATGGCTTTTTGACCTAAGGGGGGCAGTTGATACACCCGCTTGCGAATATCCATGAAGCGCATGGCCAAGCCGTCAAACTCCACCTCTGGATGCTCATACAACAGCCACATCACCTTGGCCGCATCCATGGGTGAGCCACCCCCCACGGCAATAATCACATCGGGCTGATAGTCTCGCAGCAGTTCTAGGCCGCGATTCACCGTACTCAGGGTCGGGTCTGGCTCCACTTCATGGAAGATGTCGTGCTTGATGCCCAGTTCTTCGAGGGTGTGCACAATCGGGTCAGTGATCCCCAAGTCAAAGAGGGGTTTATCGGTAACCAAGAAGGCGCGTTTTTTCCCTTCTAGCTCTCGCAAGGCAATGGGTAGGCAGCCGGGTTTGAAGTAAATTTTCGGCGGCACGCGGAACCAGAGCATATTTTCGCGGCGATCGCTCACCGTTTTGATATTCAACAGGTGATGGGGACCGACATTTTCCGACGTGACATTACCGCCCCACGTCCCACACCCCAAGGTCAGCGAGGGATCCAACTTGAAGTTGTACAAATCCCCGATCGCCCCTTGGGAAGAAGGGGTGTTAATCAAAACCCGTGCCGTCTGCATGCGGTATTTGAAGTAGGCAATGTCATCTTGGTTGCGGGGATCGGTGTAGAGCACAGAGGTGTGCCCCATGCCGCCAAAATTCACCAACTGTGCGGCAATTTCCACCCCTTTATGGAACTGGGGTGCCCGATACAAGGCCAAGACGGGACAGAGTTTCTCATAGGAAAATGGCTCCTGCGACCCCACTTCACTCACTTCACCAATGAGTACCCGCGTTTCTGGCGGCACTTGGATATTGGCCATTGCAGCAATAGTGGCTGCTGATTGACCGACAATCGCAGGATTGAGGCGACCATCCTTCAGGAGCAGTTGTGCCACCCGCTGCCGTTCCTCAGGGGAGAGAATGTAGCCCCCCCGCCGTTGGAACTCCGCTTTGACGGCATCATAGATCTCATCAACGACAATCACCGCCTGCTCCGAGGCACAGATCATGCCATTGTCAAAGGATTTACTGAGGAGAATCGAACTCACCGCTGTGGGAATATCGGCTGTGGCATCAATGAGCACCGGGGTATTGCCCGCCCCGACCCCGATCGCCGGATGACCAGAGGAATAGGCGGCCTTCACCATGCCTGGCCCACCCGTGGCCAAAATCAATTTAATTTGGGGATGCTGCATCAGGACTTGGGAGAGTTCAATGGTTGGCTCATCAATCCAGCCAATAATATCGCGGGGTGCGCCAGCGGCGACTGCTGCATCCAACACCACCTTGGCTGCGGCCACCGTACAGACCTTTGCTCGGGGATGGGGCGAAAAGATAATGCCATTGCGAGTTTTCAGGGCAATCAAGGCCTTAAAGATGGTCGTCGAAGTTGGGTTCGTCACCGGCACCACACCGGCAATGATTCCCACGGGTTCAGCAATTTTTTGGATGCCAAAAATGGGATCATCCTCAATTACGCCGCAGGTTTTCTCATGTTTGTACTTGTTGTAGATATATTCCGAGGCAAAGTGATTTTTAATGACTTTATCTTCGACAACCCCCATGCCCGTTTCGGCAACGGCTTGTTTGGCAAGGGGAATCCGCGCTTGGTTGGCCGCCATGGCCGCTTGGTGGAAAATGTGATCCACCTGCTCTTGGGTAAACTGAGCATACTGGGTTTGTGCCCTTTGGACGCGCTCAATGAGTGCTTCGAGATCGGCAATGGTTTGAACGGGTTGAGAATGAGTTAAGGCTTGGGCAGTCATGGGCGACTCCTGAGGAAAGAAATTTCTTAAATGGGCAAGTTATTGAACGTTGAGATCATATTCACGGAAAAGGGCGATCGCCCGTTGGACATCTTTGGGACTCGCTGCTGGGGTATCAAACAGTTCATAGGGCAGCCCTAATTGCTGCCATTTGTATTCCCCCATTTTGTGAAAGGGCAACACCTCCACTTTCTCCACGTTACGCAGACCCGCCACAAATTGCGCCAATCCCCGAATATTTTCGGGATCATCCGTCAGCCCCGGTACCAAGACAAAGCGGATCCACGTCGGTTTGTGGATCTCATCTAGGTACTTGGCCAACTCCAAGGTGGGGGTAATCGTGACACTGGTGACCCGCCGATAGGTCTCCGGCAGAAAGGATTTAATGTCCAGCAGAACCAGATCCGTTGCCGCCACAACCGGTTTAGCCGCCTCCAAGACCACATAGCCCGACGTATCTAGGGCGGTGTGCAATCCTAATTCGTGGCAGCGCTCAAAAATTTCACGCACAAACTCCGGCTGCATCAGTGGTTCGCCGCCACTAACCGTTACGCCCCCTTGGCGCAGATAGGATTGGTAATGCTGAATATCGGCAATCAGTTCATCCACGGTTACGAGCTTGCCCTGATGGGGTTCGCGGCAGTCGGGATTGTGGCAGTACAGACAGCGCAGTGGACACCCTTGGGTAAAAATCACATAGCGAATGCCGGGGCCATCTACCGTGCCACAGGTCTCAACGGAGTGAATGTAACCTGTCACCTTTTGTTTTTCGGGTTGTTTTTCAGGGAGTATGGAAACCATCATTGAAACCTCGGTGACAACAGATTGCTTGAGATAGCGTTTATGGATTTAAAGAGAACTTTCTAAAAAATTTGCTAAAATTTTAATCGCTTAAGAAAGTATCCCAGTTAACAAAAACTCTGTTTTCAATTCCTCTCTACGTCTTGCCTACGGCCTAGGGGGTACATCTGTTATGTAGCTAGCCATTTTGAACGTGCTCCATTCTTGGGAAAAGAGCAGTACAGTGCTGCGCTTGGTAAAACTATAATTTCAGCATAAAAGCAGAAGCACAATTTGCCTGCTGTCTTAATTAACTTTTAGGATTGGTGGTTGTTTCGCAACGTTGCCTAACTTAATAAAGAGTCTTTAAGTACACCCCTATTGGTGGGCGATCGCTTGCTCAAAGCTTGGAAAATATCAAGATTGAGGCTTTTGAGGACTTGTTCAATCTTGTCTTTATTCTACAAAATTCTCTTGATCTAGGCCAATTGTGTGATTAGTGACAAAGTAGCTCTACTCGCCCTGCGATCCCGCACATTTGCGGGCCTCAAGCACGGCTGCATGTAAGGCTGCTTCCAGTTGCTGGGTCAATTCCTGTGCCTGTTGTTTGAGGTTGCCCTCGCGCTCAGCGGGCGTCCACAGGGGCGCTCCAATCCAAAGGGCTACCCGCGCACGAAACTGCGGCTGTGGATCGTAGGCAATGCCAACGGGAAAAATCGGCAGGGGGCGATCGGCCTGCAAGACAAGACGGGCAAGACCGGGCTTCAGGGGACGTACTACCTGATCCGGCACAATCCCACCCTCGGGAAAGATCACTAGGGGCTGACCTGCATTGAGAATCTCCAGCACATGGCGCAAACTACTGGGCTGAGGACGGTTGAGGTTCACAGCAAAGGCACCCAGACGACGGATAAACCAGCCCTGCACCCCGCCAAACTCGATCGCATTGGTCATAAAGCGTAGCGGATAAGGCCACACCAAGGGCAAAATCACCGGATCCCAACGGCTACAGTGCTTGGGGGCAAGCAAGAAATGACCCTCCTTGGGCAACTGCTCGCGACCGACAATCGTAATCCGCGAAAAGTAAAGGGGCAAAAATAGGCGATGAATTGGCCATAACCCCCAATAGAGCCACGGTGAGATATGAGATGTGGTGGGTGCCGTTTTTTTATGGCGCATCCGTTCTCCTCTGTAGCTGCCCCCACTACAATAGTAGGCCTGTAGCCCCTTGCCACTGTCGAGGAACAAGCCAATGTCGCAGCCGACCCATCGCTTTAATCTCCGTGTTTGGGGGCAGTTTCTGCGGATTGCCCAACCCTATTTCTTTCCCCGCGATCGCTGGGGCAGCAGTGTGATCTTTATCCTGCTGCTTTTTCTGGTCATTGCCCTCATGTTTGGTGTTCTCTTTGGCCTGACAGCAGCTATCACCTTTGGCCTCAATGCCCTTGCCCCCGAACTGATGGGACAAATTGCCGGCGGTCTCATGGAGATGATTCAATCCCTGTGGGCACAGCCCCTTAGCCGTAGTATTCTGCTGGGGACGGTGATTCTCCCCTTGGGCGTCTTTGCGCTGCTGCGGCAACCCCTGCTGCCTCGGTGGCAAGCGTGGGCACTCTTGGGGTTACTGCTGATGCTTTCCCTCTCCGTGAGTGGCCTCAACGTGATCATTAGCTTTGTCGGGCGCTTCTTCCAGACGGCACTGGCGGAGAAAAATGCTGAAACCTACTGGCGATTCCTCTTGGTGTATGCTGGCGTTTTTGTGGTGGGGACGCCGATTGTCGTCATTTATCGCTACGTGCGCGAATATCTAGGGTTGCGCTGGCGGGATTGGCTCACCCGTCATTTTTTGGATCGCTATTTCCAGAATCGAGCCTACTACACCATCGAAAACCAAGGCGAGATTGATAACCCTGATCAACGGATCACCGAGGATATCCGCTCCTTTACCCAAACCTCACTCCAGTTTCTACTGATCATTCTGGGCGAAATTATTGACCTCATTGCCTTTAGTGGCATTCTCTGGAGTATCTCCCAAACCCTAACGCTGACCTTGGTTGGCTATGCCATTGTCGGTACGATTGTGACCGTTTTGATTGGACAACGCCTGATTTGGCTGAACTTTAACCAACTGCGGCGCGAAGCCGATTTTCGTTATGGCTTGGTTCATGTGCGCGATAATGCCGAGTCCATTGCCTTTTATCGCGGTGAAGGCCAAGAGTCGGTGCAGGTGCGT
Organism: Thermosynechococcus sp. HY213; assembly: GCF_031460975.1. Taxonomy (NCBI): domain Bacteria; kingdom Bacillati; phylum Cyanobacteriota; class Cyanophyceae; order Acaryochloridales; family Thermosynechococcaceae; genus Thermosynechococcus; species Thermosynechococcus sp. HY213. The sequence goes on from NZ_JAVKVB010000008.1 coordinate 41,278, forward strand.
CAGCGCTTTCTCGAGGTGCTGCGGAACTTTAACCTCTTGATTGGTTGGCAGCGCAATCTGGAGTTTTTCACCACGGCCTACAACTACTTTGTGGTGATTGTGCCAGCAGCTGTGGTTGCTCCCCGCTACTTTGCTGGTGAGATTGACTTTGGTGCTATTAGCCAAGCCAGCTTTGCTTTCTCGCAGGTGCTGGGGGCACTCTCAATCATTGTGAACCAGTTTACGAACCTCACGGGCTTTATTGCGGGTATTGAGCGTTTGGCAGAGTTTGATGAGGTTTTGACAACGCCCCCAGTGCCCCCCCAATCCCAAATTCAATTGGTGGAGAAGTCCTACATTGCCCTAGAACACGTGGCTGTGGATACACCGAACTTAGCACGGCGGCTGGTGGAAGATGTCACATTTGCCCTTGAGGCGGGGGAAAGTGTGGTGATTATGGGGCCGAGTGGGGTGGGTAAAAGTTCGCTCCTGCGGGCGATCGCTGGACTCTGGCAAAGTGGCAGTGGCCGTATTATTCGTCCCCCCGTAGATGAAGTGCTCTTTTTGCCCCAACGCCCCTATATGGTGCTGGGTACGTTGCGCACCCAACTGCTCTACCCCAGTGGCGATCGCCAAACCCCAGACGATGTGCTTTTGCACGCCCTTAACGAAGTCAACTTGGCACATTTGCCGGATCGCGTCGGTGGTCTGGATGTGGAATTAGCGTGGGATGATGTGCTGTCGCTTGGGGAACAACAACGACTGGCGATCGCCCGCCTGCTGCTGAATCACCGCCCCTACGCCATTTTGGATGAAGCCACCAGCGCCCTAGACTTAGCCAACGAAAAACGAGTCTATGAGCACATTCAGCGCACCACCCGCAACTACATTAGTGTTGGCCACCGTGAGAGCCTGATGCAGTACCACAAGTACGTTTTAGAACTCAAGGGCGATCGCGAATGGAAATTTTATGCCCTCAGTTAGGTATCGCCGTAGCGGCACACTGTTTTAATATTGACAAACTCCAACAGTCCTGCCCGTCCCAGTTCACGGCCATAGCCAGAGGTCTTGATCCCGCCAAAGGGCAAACGTGGATCCGACTTGACCATCGCGTTAATGAAGACGGCACCCGCTTCGAGATCCCGCACGAGGATCTCCGCTTCATCGCTCTCCTGTGTCCAAGCACTGGCGCCTAAACCAAAGGGTGTGGCATTGGCCAGTTCGATTGCCCCAGTTAGGGACGGTACCCGAAAGAGCATCGCCACAGGTCCAAATAGCTCCTGATGAAACACGGGGTTATCTGGAGTGACCTCTGCCAACATCGTCGGCGCAAAGAAATACCCCTGCTGACAATGGCTCGGCAGATCAAGGTTGCGGCGGTAAAAGACCTTGGCACCATGGGCAAGGGCAAGTTCAACCTGGGCGTGGAGTTCATCACGGATGGCGGCAGTAGCAAGAGGCCCCAGTTGTGTGGTGGGTTCCAAGGGATCGCCAATTACCCACGTCTCGAAGGCAGCTTTCATGCCCTCGGCAAAGGTGTCATAGACAGCCTCATGGACAATAAAGCGTTTAGCCGCAATGCAGGATTGGCCATTGTTAATCATGCGGGCTTGGACAGCGGTGGCGATCGCCTGAGGGATATTGGCACTGGGCATGACAATAAAGGGATCACTTCCCCCCAGTTCCAGAACGGTTTTCTTGAGGTGCTGACCTGCTGCTTGGGCTAAACTTTTGCCCGCTGCTTCGCTGCCCGTGAGAGTCGCTGCCTTAATACGCGGATCCGCCACCAGATCAGCAATGGCACTGCCGGGAATCAGCAGGGTTTGAAAGACCCCCGCAGGAAAGCCCGCTTCCCTCAAGAGCTGGGCGATCGCCAGCGCGCACTGAGGCACATTAGAAGCATGCTTGAGCAGAACCACATTCCCCGCCATCAAGGCCGGAGCCGCAAAGCGAAACACCTGCCAAAAGGGAAAATTCCACGGCATCACGGCCAAAATAATGCCAAGGGGCTGGTAATGAATCGCGCTGTAGCTTGCCTCTGTGGGAATTAATTCAGGCCGCAGGAAAGCTGTCCCCTGCTCGGCATAGTAACGACACACCCACGCACATTTGTCAATTTCAGCCCGCGCCTCTGTCATTGGTTTACCCATCTCAAGGGTCATGAGGCGAGCAACCGCATCCCGCTGCTGTTGCAGGAGATTTGCTGTGTTTTCTAGCCACTGGGCACGCTGCTCAAAGGCTGTCAGACGATAGGTCTCAAAGGTCGTCGCCCCTTGGGCAATCGCCCTCTCCACTTCCTCAGCCCCTAAGGGGGAAAAAGTTTTTAAGACCTCAGCGGTTGTGGGATTAACCGACGCGATTGCCATGATTAAATTTCCCTATCTGGCTGACGCCAGCGATCGCTAGCGCCTAGGACGTGGGTTCAGTATGCTAATTCTAGCGTTTGTTACAGTCCCCATCCTCTTGATGAATGGGGCGATCGCAAACCATTGTTGTGCATTTTCATCGCAGTTGTGGGGCACGCTTTTATGGCAACCATTGTTGATATTGCAGTGAATACTCGCGGCTTTTCCACACTAGTGACTGCTGTCAAGGTGGCCAATCTGGTGGAAGCCCTGCAATCGCCGGGGCCTTTTACGGTGTTTGCCCCCAATGATGATGCCTTTGCCAAGTTGCCCGATGGCACCATTACCTCCCTTGTGCAAAATCCTCCCCAGTTAGCGCGGATTCTCAAATACCATGTGGTTGCCGGTGCCTACAAAGCCGCCGACCTGAAAAAGATGGAAATTGTCACTTCCCTCGAAGGTTCCACTATTCCGATTCATGGCGATCATCCCTTGGAAGTCAAAAACGCCACTGTCCTTGCCGCTGATATTGAAGCGGAGAACGGTATTATCCATGTCATTGACACCGTGATCTTGATGGGTCTGAATCCAGCCCACTCCTTTCAGGACACCAACATCCCCTACAAAGTCTAGGGCGTTAGCGAATTTCCCGCACCAAAAGCCCTTGGTGGATTTTCTCCTCCACAAACTGGCGGTAAAGCTCTAGCTCTTCATAGGTGACTTTGCCATCGGCGCGAATTTGTCGCTTGATTTGCGCCATTTCGTCGGCAGTCAATACGCCGTCGGCGATCGCTCGCTCTAGCAGTTGTTTGAGTTGGGCTAGTTCTGCTTTATCGGCCTCTGAGAGAGGGGTTCCATTTGGCTGATAACGTTCCATGGCACTCTCGCCTCAACAACCTCTCTACCCTATTCTCACCCTGCAACGTTGGTGTCGAGGGGCTAGGAACTTAAATCTTGATAAACTTTACTTATGGTCTAAAGAGAATCTCTGAGTCGTTCTCAAGCTGTTGGAACCAAACAATGCAAGTATCAGAAATGAAGTACGGCGAACGCGCCATTCAAGAAGGGCAACTGATTACATTTCCCAATCCACGTCCCGGTCGGCAATACACCATTGAGATTACCCTGCCGGAGTTTACCTGTAAGTGTCCATTTTCTGGCTATCCTGACTTTGCCACGCTTTACGTTAGCTATATTCCCCATGAAAAGGTGGTGGAACTAAAAGCGATTAAGCTTTACATCAACAGCTATCGCGATCGCTACATTTCCCACGAAGAAGCGGTGAATCAAGTCCTCGATGATCTCGTGGCCGCCTGCGACCCCCTCTACATGAAAATCAAAGGGGACTTTGCCCCCCGTGGCAATGTGCATACCGTTATTACAGTCGAACACCATCGCCAGCCGGACAGTTCGTGCTAAAATTATAGACTGCAAGACTGCGGACGTAATTCAGTGGTAGAATGTCAGCTTCCCAAGCTGAACGTCGTGGGTTCGAGTCCCATCGTCCGCTTTCCCTAAAAACCACCAAAATGCGGTACTCTGGGGCATTTCAGAGATTCAAAGCTGCCCTTTCGCGCTAGCGTGGCGGAGCCATGAAGGTACCCAATTGTTTGGCCACCAACCCCCTCTATCAGCAGGTATAATCTAATGATGTTCTGCCCCTGCGGTTTCACTGATTATGCCCTTCGAGATCAATCACGGTCTGGGTCGCTTTAACTCCAAACGGGATCTCCATGCTGCCCTAGGGATTCCATTGTCGGCAGCACCCGGGGAAATTCGCAAGCGGTATCTCAAAATTGCCAAGACACTGCACCCCGACAGCCGTGATGATGAATCGGGCAAAAAAATGGCCAGTGATTTGCTCTCCAAGTTTGTGAATCCTGCCTATGAGGTGCTTTCCCAAGAAAAAGAGCGGGAAGAATATCAAGTCATTTTGCGCTTGCTTGAAAAGCAACTGCTAACGGCCAATATTGTGCCAACGCCCACCTTTGATTTGGCACAGGAAGTCTTTAACGCTGCCAATGTTGAAGAAGCCTATCAAAAGGCGCTCAATACCCTTGCCCAAGATCAGTACAAAGACTTAAACAATGCCCTGAAAATTAGCGAACAAATTAGTGAACTCAATTTGATTTATCTGTGGCGATCGGCAGGCGGCAAGGCAACCACAGCCACGGTTTCTACGCCTGCACCCCCACCCAAATCAGATGAAACCCAAGTGCGTGCCACACCAGCAGCCGCCACAGGGACGACACCGCCGACAGAGGCTCCCAAAACAGAGCAATTTACAGAGCAATACTTCCGACGGGCAGAGGAACTCTTTAATAAAGGCATTTATCTGGAAGCCATTAAAGAATTGAAGGATGCCCTGAAAATTGACCCCCGCAGTGCCCGCTGCAATGCTCTCCTAGGCAAGGTGTATCTGCAACAAGGCTCCCTCAGTATGGCCAAAATTCACTTTAATCAAGCCCTGAAGCTCAATCCTCAAGAGGTGACGGCCATACAGGGACTCGAAGCAATTAGCAAGAGGGAGCGCAAAGCCCAGCAACAGCAAAAAAATACTGAGCCGCCAAAACCGGAGAAAAAGAAATCCTCCTTCTTTGGTCTTTTTGGGAAAAAATAATTCACTATGGTGTATCAACCTGCCTGTGGTGCCCGCGATATTTTGCCCCTTGATGTGGCACGGCAACGGTGGCTAGAGCAGCGCTTGGAGCGCGTCTTTCAAAGCTGGGGGTATCAAGAAATTATTACGCCGACGATCGAGACCTTGGCCACATTGACGGCAGGGGGAACCGTTCATCCAGAAACAGTCATTCAAGTCCAAGGAAGCGGTGATGAACCCTTGGGATTGCGGCCAGAATTAACGGCTTCGATCGCTCGCGCTGCTGTGACTCGTATGGCAGGCAGGCAACTGCCCCAACGGCTCTATTACAAAACCAATGTCTTTCGGCGGACAACCGTGGCAGAGTTGGGCAACCAGCAGGAATTTTTCCAAGCGGGAGTGGAGCTACTGGGGGCAACAGGTTTAGCGGCGGATGCAGAAATTCTCTGGCTGGTGCAGGAGTGCCTTGGGGCACTAGCGGTTGAGGAGGCCTATCTCTTGGTGGGGGATGCCCACCTGACGCAACAGTTGCTCAGTCCCTTTCCAGCGGAGCTGCAAAAAACGGTGCGCCAGTGCTTGGCTAATTTAGACCGCGTGAGTTTGCAGGCTCTCCCTACCCCTTGGCGCGATCGCGCCCTTGCCCTCTTTGATCTGCGGGGCACTCCAAGGGAAGTGGGGGAACGCTTAGCGCAGTGGTCTGACGTGGCAGGGGTGGCCGATCGCTTTGGGGAATTGCAACAGTTGTTGGGCTTGGTGGCTGAGTCTTTGGCGATTACCCTTGATCTCAGCCTTGTGCAGTCCTTTGATTACTACACGGGGATTATCTTTGAGGTCTTAATTCCCACGGAAACGGAACTGCGGTTGGTGGCTCAAGGGGGGCGCTATGATCAACTGCTCAGTATTTACCATCCGGACGGTGCCACGGTGCCGGGGATTGGTTTTGTCTTTAATGTCGAGGCGCTCCTGCAGGCGATCGCCATTCCCCCAGCCGCCCTCTTAGCTCCCCGTAGTCAATGGCTGGTGGTTCCCCGCACAAGCAACGCCCTCGCTGCTGCCCTCCACCATGCCCAAACCCTACGCTTGGATGGCTCGACGCGGGTGGAGTTGGCACTTCTAGATCTGACGCCAGAACAAATCCGCGCCTATGCCCGCGATCGCCAGATTCCCTATATTGCTTGGATTGAGAGTGATGCGCCACCGCAGATCGAAGCCCTCAGTGATGGGGCAACCTATTTGCAGATTCAGAGTGTTTAGGCCATGCTAACGATCGCCCTACCCAAAGGTGCCCTACTCAAAGATAGTATTGCCTACTTCCAACGGGTGGGCTTAAATTTTGAAGCGCTCCTCGAGCCGGGAAATCGCCAACTTCAGGTGCTTTCTCAGGATGGCCGTGCCCGCGCCCTTTTGGTACGTGCCCAAGATGTCCCGGTTTATGTGCAGTATGGTCAAGCGCAGTTGGGCATTGTGGGCTACGATGTGCTGCGGGAAAAAAATCCCCACGTGGCCAAGCTAGCGGATCTCGGTTTTGGTCAGTGTCGGCTATCGGTGGCCGTCAAAGCCTCTAGCCCCTACCGCAGTGCCCGCGATTTGCCCCCCCATTGCCGCGTCGCCTCAAAGTTTGTCCGCTGTGCCGATGCCTTTTTCCAGCAGTTGGATTTGCCCGTGGATATAGTGCCACTCTATGGTTCAGTGGAACTGGGGCCGATTACGGGTATGGCAGAGGCGATTGTGGATTTGGTGTCAACGGGGCGCACCCTCAAGGAAAATGGCCTTGTGGAGTTAGAGCAAATTTTTAGCAGCACGGCCTACTTGATTGCCCATCCCCGCAGCTATCGCCTCAACCTCAATGGTCTTGGACACTACGTTCCGCAGTTAACAGGAGCGATCGCCTGATCTCATTTTTGGCCGTGCACAACCATGGCTGGCAGGGGTTCATTGATCGACCCCCGGCAGTTGCCATTGGCGCGATTGAGTTCCTGAATCTTGTGGTGGGCTCGCTGCCATGCTTCGACAAAACGGCTGACACGAATGGGGTCAATGGGTTGTTCAATCTGGCCATTGCGCTTCAGAGAACTGGCAACAATGACGCCGTTGACGTAGGGCACTAATTGCTCCACATTGTCCCAAGAGGCACCACTGCCAATAAAGAGGGGTTGTCCCTTGGCGGCACTGGCGGCCACGGATAGATCTTCCTCAGTGGGCGGATGTCCCGTTGCCCAACCGGAGAGAATCACCCCATCGGCGAGTCCCCGTTCAAAGGTGTCCCGTACCGCAGTGGCGAGGTTCGGACTGTGGAGCGGCTGGGCGTGCTTTACCATCACATCGGCAAAAATTTTGATGTCTTGCCCCAGTTCGCGGCGGTAGCGCAGGAGTTGATGGGCTTGGCCTTCAATAATGCCTTGATCTGTCGCCATTACCCCAGTGAGCACATTAACGCGGATAAATTGTGCCCCGGTACAGGCAGCGATCGCCAGACCACTGAAGGCATCATTGCGCAGCACATTCAGGCCAATGGGCAAGGCCACCAGATTCTTTAACCGCTGCACCACCAAGGTCATGGCACTGACGACGGCGGCATCCACCCGATCTTTGGTGAAGGGAGCATCAAAGAAATTCTCAACAATAATGGCATTGGCGCCCCCTGAGGCGAGGGCTGTGGCTTCCTGTTCTGCGCGGTCAATAACGGCCTTCAGGCTCCCCCCCCAACGGGCAGAGGTGGGTAAGGGCAGGAGGTGGACAACACCAATGACGGGGGTTGCAGTGTGAAAGAGAGTCTGGAGATCCACAACAATTTCGGCAATAGGTGAACAGTGCAGGTATAACAGGAGGAGTGGCAGGCACTCTACACAGGCACAATGGCAGAATGCACTGACTTAAGTATATCCCCGTCTGACCCCCCCCTCGTGGCGATCGCCCTCGGAAGCAACCTTGGTGAGCCATTGCTACAACTGCGCTCAGCCGTCCAAGTGCTTGCCCAAACGCCGGGGATTCATGTCTTAGCCTGCTCGCCGTGGTATCGCACGACCCCGATAGGCCCCCCGCAACCGGACTACTGGAATGGCTGTCTGATTGCCCGAACGCAACTTTCCCCTTGGGCACTTCTGCAAACGCTGCAAAGGATTGAGACGCAGTTTGGTCGCCAACGGCAAGAGCATTGGGGATCCCGCACGCTTGATCTGGATCTGCTGCTCTATGGCGATCGCGTCATGACCACTGCCGAACTCACCCTGCCCCATCCCCGCTTGGCCGAGCGACCCTTTGTCCTTGTGCCCCTTGCAGCGATCGCCCCCCACTGGCGACACCCCCTACTGGGTGACACCATCCAAACCCTACGGGAGCGAGTGGGGGATGCGGGCATTATTGCCGTTCTCTCTGACGGTGCTGGCGAAACCACGTTTGCAACTGCTGCCGACAGGCCGCCGCCTGAACCCCGCTAATCACCTGAATCCGGTGGAACACCGCTGGGCTTTGCGGAAGTTGCAGCACTGAATCAATGGCCCCAGCTTTTGGATCGGTCGTCCCGTAGATGAGGGTGTGAATGCGGGCTTGAACAATGGCAGCGGCACACATCGGGCAGGGTTCTAGGGTCACATAGAGGCGGCAGCCCGTTAAATACCACGTACCTAGACGTTGACCCGCGCGGCGGAGGGCAATGATTTCCGCATGGGCAGTGGGGTCATGATCTCGCTGGCGGCGATTTTCCCCCGTGGCAATGAGTTCATTCTCGGCACTGACAATCACCGCGCCTACAGGCACTTCATCGGCAGCTCCTGCCTGTGCTGCGAGGGCGATCGCCTGTTGCATCCAAAAGTCATGCAGGTCTGTTTCGGATAAAGGGAGAATGTCTGGCATGGCGATCCCGTTGCCGCAGTGGCTATGGTACTATTTTTTCAGTTCTCTTGCGATCGCTGAATTCTTTTAGGAAAACACCATGATTGATGCTTTAGTTTTGGTTGCTAAACTCCCGGAAGCCTACGCCATTTTTGATCCCCTCGTGGATGTGCTGCCGGTAATTCCTGTGCTCTTTTTGGCCTTGGCCTTTGTTTGGCAAGCCGCTGTCGGTTTCCGTTAAAGATAGCTTCGATCAAAATAACCCTGTTGACTTGCCCCGTTGATTTCAGCGGGGTTCTTCTTGACTTTTGGCATGTGTTTCCCCTATGGCAGGTCACAGTAAGTGGGCAAACATTAAACGGCAAAAGGCGCGGGTGGATGCCCAAAAGGGCAAGACCTTTGCGCGGCTATCGCGAGCGATTATTATCGCGGCGCGGCATGGGGGAGGGGATCCAGCGGGCAACTTTCAACTGCGCAGTGCGATTGAGAAAGCAAAAGCCGCGGGGATTCCCAGTGAAAATATTGAGCGGGCGATCGCCAAAGGGACGGGTACGCTTGAGAGTGATGCCCCCCTAGAGGAAATTCGCTACGAAGGTTATGGTCCAGGGGGTGTGGCGTTTTTGATTGAGGCCCTCACGGATAATCGCAATCGCACGGCAGCGGATCTGCGGGCAGCCTTCAATAAGCAAGGGGGCAACCTCGGCGAAACCGGCTGTGTGGGCTGGATGTTTGAGCAGTGGGGCATTGTTACTGTTACCGCCCCTACAGATGAGGAAGCCTTCCTTGAGGCACTCCTAGCGGCTGATGTGGAAACCTATGAAATGCTAGGGGATGTAGCTGAGGTGCGCTGTCCCGTGCCTGCCCTAGAAACCGTCAGCGAAACCCTGAAAGAACACGGCTACACTGTTCTCGACACCGAAAGCCGCTGGGTCTCAATGAATACGGTAGAAATCACCGATGAAGATACCGCGCGGCGCGTCCTCAAGTTGATGGATGCCCTTGAAGCTCTCGACGATATTCAAAGTGTGGCCACCAACGTCACGATGAGCGATGCCCTCATGGAGGCGATGTACGTCTAGGCATCCGTGGTTTTACGGGATTTTGGCAAAGATTTCTGCGCTGCTGAGACTCAAAAAATTGAGTGGAAACACGGTGGGCAGCCAAAGGCAGCCGTGGGAGCATAAAAGTACGGTTGCAGGCATTGCACCGAGGCACGTTGTGTGTAACCAGACTGAGGCTCTCCTTAGAGCGATCGCTCTTCTTCTCTCAATCAACGTTGATTGCCTGTGTGTTCCCGCCTTTGTGTGTTTCCCCTGTCGGCTCGTGTGTGTTCCTCAGGTTCCCTGCTGAAAAAAGTTGTAGCCAGTTTTTAGTGTGTTTCCTGAAGCGCTGGGAGGGGGGCGGCGGCGAAATAGCGACGACGGAAATTTTCCTCGGCGATCGCTGCTGTGAAGGTCTCTAAGGCCACTGCCGTATGGCGGGAAGATTTCACTTCAGGTGGCCACTCACACCAAAACTCTTCTCCGCTCTGCATAACTTGAACCCCCAGTGTCTCCAGCACATTGAGGGCATAGTTCAAGGTGGCCATTTCAATGCCAAGGTGTTCCCGCAACTCCTCGCGTTGTAAAGATGTTCCCTGCTGACTGGCCTGTTGGCATAACGTCAAAAATGCCTGCCAGACTTTTAGGGCGTCCTGCTCTGGAGGGAGAGAGTAGGCCAGAATTAAAGGTTGCTGTTCCCTTTTCGCTCGCTGAATCCACTGGCGCCAGCTTTCCCGTGATGTCGGGCAAGTTTCGACGCGCAGACTCTTGCCGCTTGCCTCGTGGGGGCGATCGCGATAATCCATGAGGGACTGAAAAGAGGCCGATTGGATGACATTGGTTGCACTGGGTCGCAGCTCTTTAATGATGGCTGATAGGGACTTTTGCCACTGCTCTAGCTCAATCACCAGATCACAGCGTTCTTTGGGACAATCCGCCACTTGATGATCCCACCACTTGGCAGGAAAGGAGGACTTCCCTTGGGGATCGCGAAGCAGCATTGAGACGTATTTTCTGATGTTCTGATTCCCCCTGTTCTGGTTATCTTTGAGGTCAGTAAGTTTCACATTGCGCACCAGCAAGCGGGGGAGAGGATGGTGAGTAGAATCAAAGGGAGCCAGCACTTCTAGTTCCTTGAGCAATCGCTCATTGAGTTGATCCAAGCTCACTTCCAAGTCAATCCTCAAGGGTTTTGGTGTCGCGATCGCCGTGCCCTCTTTTTGTGCCAAGAATTGGTTGAGGGCGGCTTCCAAAAGGGGAATATGCGCCACCTTCAGCCGAAAGCCCGCTGCATAGGGATGCCCGCCAAATCCCTCAAATAAGTGCCGTTGGCTGTGGAGTGCCTCATAGAGATCCACAAAGCCATCGGAGCGCGCTGAACCTGCGGCCATGCCCGTTTCTCGATTTGTCTGAAGTAAAATGGCGGGGCGGCCATAGGTTTTGACAATATCGTTCGCCACCAGCCCCAAAAGACTCAAGGGCCAACTGTCATCAGTTAGCAGAATCACCCGCGATGCTGAGAGATCCAACTGAGCGACTTTGGCATGAGCCATTTTGGTAATCTCTTTTTGGCGTCGCTGCCGTTCTGCATTCACTTTTTTAATGTGCTGTGCCAACTGCCGCGCTTGGAACCAATCTTGGGTGGTCAACAGCGTAATCAAAGGCCGCACATCTCCCTCTACACGACTGACAGCATTGAGGCGGGGTGCGACGGTAAAACTAATCTCCCGTTGCCCAACCGTCGTTTTGGACGCCCCTTCCAAAAGGGCAGCAATGCCGGGTCGAAGGATCTGACACTTTCCGAGTCGTTCTAGGCCGCGCTGGGCAAGGTAGCGGCACTCATCCTTGAGTTCAACCACGTCGGCAATCAGGCCAATGGCCACCAGATCAAGGAGATTTTCAAGGGCATACCCTTGGGTTTTCTCTGGCCATGTTGCGTAAACGGCTTCCAAGAACTTGTAGGCGACGCCAACCCCGGATAAATGGCGCAGCGGATGCTCCAAAGGCAACTGCCGCGGATTAATCAGCGCCACAGCCCCCAGGGAAGCGGGTTCAAGGGTGTGGTGATCGGTAACAATCACATCCATCCCCAACTCACGGGCAAAGGCAATTTCAGCACCGTTTGTGCAGCCGGTATCACAGGTAATGATCAGGGAAACACCTTTTTGCTGAAGCTCCTCAAGGCCATGGCGCGAGAGACCATGGGAGTCTTGCTGGCGATTGGGAATATAAAAATCCACCAATTGTGCCCCCAAAAGGGGTTTTAGCCCTTCCCAGAGGACGGCGGTGGCCGTGACCCCATCGGTGTCAAAGTCTCCCCAAATGGCAATGTTTTCTTGATTGTTTAGGGCTTTCTGCAAACGGGCGAGGGCAGCTTGCATTTCTGGAAACTCAAAGGGAGAGGCAGGTTGGTAGTGTCGCCAATCTAAAAAAGCGGGCACTTGCCGCTTCAGATCACGGTAGCCCCGTTGCCAAAGTAACTGAGCAGTGATGGCGCCTGCATCAGGGTGGAGCCTCTTAACCGCCTCGATGAAGTCTAGGGGGGTGGGGTCAGCAGAATAAACTTGCCAAGGACGTTGCATGGCAGTGAATTTCTCAGAGAAGACTGCAAAGATCTTCTTTGATCATAGCGATCGCCCCCTGCGGCCAGAGAGACTTCCAAAAATTGCTGCTGATCTCTAGCACTGAAAATTGGGGAAGGCTACAATCAGGACAGCCATTGGGGATATGAGAAACGTGAATCATACGTTTTTAGTTGATGGGGGGCGGTGGCTGCTCAAGGGAATGTGGTTAGAGGCAAATCAGGAGCCGATTCCGGTGACGGGGAGGATTCTCGTCTCCTACGGCCAAGATGACTGGTTTTCAATGGCCGCCAAGATCACCTTTCCCGATCAAGTTAAGCCAGAATTAGTGTTGCAGTCGCGGGGGAAGTTGGAAGTGGATGAGCAGGTGTTTACCTATGTGCTCCAACATAGTCTCTTGGGTCGGCTGGAGGGAGAGGGATGGATTACGCCCCATGCGATCGTGCAGCAGTTTATTTTGCTGGGGGATGCCAACCGCTGTACAGGCTTCGAGCACTACTGGCAACTGGATGCCAATCATTACACACTGCTGAGTGGGATTCACAACAGCCATAAGCTCAAACATTTGCTCGAGGCAACGCTTGAACGGGTTTAGCGGCCTGCACGGATGCGCTGGCAATGGCGGGTGTATGAGGAACTCCTTCGAGAACCCTTGGCAACGGCGCAGGGGGTCTGGCGATCGCGCTCAGGAATTTATCTACGCCTTGAAGATGAACAAGGTCAAGTGGGCTACGGTGAAATTGCCCCCCTTCCCGGCTGGGGCAGCGAAACCCTCAGTGCCGCTATTGCCCTGTGTCAGCAACTGCCTTGTCACCTCAGCCCAGAGATCATTGCCGCAATTCCTGAGGACTTACCCGCCGCCCAGTTTGGGTTTGCCACGGCATGGCAAAGTGTCGGGCAATTGCCCTATAGGATTCACCCTTGGCCAATCTGCGCCCTTTTAGGCAGTGGTCCGGCCGCCCTTGAGCAGTGGCAGCAGCCTTGGCAGCGGGGGCAAACCACCTTCAAGTGGAAAGTCGGTGTCCTGTCCCCAGAGGAGGAGCAAGGAATCCTCACGACCTTACTGGCAGCCCTGCCTCAGGGGGCTAAATTACGCCTTGATGCCAATGGGGGTTGGGATTTGGCCACTGCAGAGCGGTGGTTTGCTTGGCTCGATCGCCATGGGAACGGCAAAATTGAGTATGTGGAGCAACCGCTACCCCCTGACCAATGGCAAGCCCTATTGAGGCTGTCTCAGACGGTGATAACCGCGATCGCCCTCGATGAGAGCGTAGTGAGTGCAAGAGAATTGCAGCGTTGGTTAGAGCGCGGCTGGCCGGGACGCTTTGTGATTAAGCCAGCGCTGTTTGGCTCTCCAGAACGCTTGAGTGTCCTGTTGCGTCAAGGTTTAGAACCGCAACGGCTGGTCTTTTCCTCTGCCCTCGAAGGGGCGATCGCCCGCACGGCAATTTTTCAGTGCTTTGAAACGTGGCAACCCTGTCGTGCCCTTGGCTTTGGCGTCGAACGCTGGCGATCGGCTCGCCTACTGAACACTCTTGCGGATTACACAGCGATATGGGATTGCCTTGACAATTATGGTAAAAATTACTATAAATAAAACATCCTTCACCTCTCAAAGCCATGACAGGTTTCACCTTGGCCGCCAGTGATTACAGTTTGCTGACGGACCTCTACCAACTGACAATGGTGGCCACCTACGCAGGTGAGGATTTGGCTTGGACACCCGCTAGCTTTGAACTCAGTGTGCGGCGACTACCCCGAGGATATACGTATTTGGTGGCCATGGGGTTGGCTCAGGTACTGGAATACCTACAACAAGTGCAATTCACCCCGCAGCAAATTGATTACTTGAAAAGTCTAGCGGTTTTTGAGCGGGCACCTGCAGCATTTTGGGACTTGTTGAGCCACAGTGAGTTTCGTGGGGATGTCTGGGCGGTTCCGGAAGGGACAGTGGTGTTTGCCCAAGAACCCCTGCTGCGGATTGAAGCCCCCCTCTGGCAAGCCCAGTGGCTAGAAACTTGTCTGCTCAATATCGTGAACTACCAAACCCTTGTGGCTACCCGCGCTTCACGGCTGCGACAGTTGGTGGGAGAAGAGGTAGATCTGCTGGAATTCGGCACGCGGCGCGCCTATAGTCCCCAAGCTTCCCTATGGGCAGCACGCTCAGCCCTCGCCGCCGGATTTACGGCCACTTCGAATGTCTTAGCAGCACAGCAGTTGGGGGTTTCCCCCACAGGCACGATGGCGCATTCTCTGGTGATGGCGATCGCCACCCTTGCTGGTACAGAACAGGATGCCTTTACGGTTTTCCTGCGCTACTATCCCGAAGGCGCACTGTTGGTCGATACCTACGACACCCTCGCTGCCGTTGCTACCCTTGCCGATCGCCAAGCGGCCGGGGAAATTGTTGTCAAGGCCGTGCGCATTGATTCAGGGGATCTCCTTAGCCTCTCCCAGAAAATTCGCCAGCTCCTGCCCCAAGCGAAAATTATTGCCAGTGGGGATCTCGATGAGGGGGAAATTCGCCGCCTGCGAGCAGCCGGTGCCTGTATTGATGCCTATGGCATTGGCACGAAGCTGGTAACGGGGGATCCTGTCAACGGGGTCTATAAACTCGTGGAAATCAATGGTCAGGGAGTCATGAAGACCTCCAGTGGCAAAATGACGTTGCCAGGACGCAAGCAAATTTATCGCCGTCCCAGTGGGGATTGCCTTGCCCTTGCCAGCGAGGAAAATGTTTGGGGCAAACCGCTCCTCGAACTGGTCATGCAGGCAGGGCACCCCCTCTCTCCCCCGGAGTCCTTGGCGACAATTCGCGATCGCCACCGCGCCAGTTTGGCAGAATTGCCAGAGACGCTCCTCGATGTCACCCAGCCCGTGGTCTATTCCCCTGCCTTGGAAGCCCTGATTCAACAGTTGCGACAGCATCCATGACGATTGCCCTTTTTGGTACCAGCGCTGATCCACCCACCGCCGCCCACGGGGATATTCTCCAGTGGTTGAGCGATCGCTATGACCGCGTCCTAGTGTGGGCAGCCGATAATCCCTTCAAAGGGCAGCAAACCCCCCTGCCCTATCGCCAAGCCATGCTCAATCTCTTGGTGCGCAGCCTCAACCGTGCCAATGTCGAGCATCACCCCGAACTCAGCCACCCCTACACCATCCATTCCGTGGAGCAGGTAAAGCAGCAGTGGCCGAATGAACCCCTTACCCTAGTGGTGGGCAGTGATGTTCTCGCTAAACTGCCGCAGTGGTATCAGGCGGAGAAACTGCTTGCACAGGTGCAACTGTTGGTCTTGCAGCGTCCCGGTGTTGTCATTGACCCCAAGGACTGGCAAGCCGTGCAGCCACTATGTCCCCAAGTGGAACTGGCTGACTATCGTGGGCCGGCGGTCTCCTCGACGACCTATCGGCAACAGCGGGATGAACAACAACTCCTGCCGGCGATCGCCCAGTACATTCAGCAGCAAGGACTCTACTCCCAGCCATGAGCGCCTCCCCTTTACCCCTTGCGGAATTTGTTGTTGGCGTGGACAACGTTATTTTCTCTGTGGATACGGATCAAAATCGCCTTCTTGTGCTACTGGTTCAGCGACAACAGGTGCCCTTTGCCGGGTATTGGAGCCTCCCCGGTACCCTCGTGCGGCAGGGGGAATCCCTTGAAGCCGCTGCCTATCGCACCCTAGCGGAAAAAATTCGCGTCCGTAACCTCTATCTGGAGCAACTGTACACCTTTGGCGAACCGGCGCGAGATCCCCGCGAGGGCACCTATGGCAAGCGCTATCTTTCTGTGAGTTACTTTGCCTTGGTGCGCTTTGCTGATGCGGAACTGATTGCCGCCGGCGAATGTCCCGTGCAGTGGTTTGCCCTAAGTACCTGTCCAGAACTGGCCTTTGACCATAGCAAAATCTTGGCCTACGGTCATCGCCGCCTCTGCAATAAGCTGGAGTACAGCCCCGTTGCCTTTGATGTGCTGCCAGAGTACTTCACCCTCAATGATCTTTACCAGTTTTACAGCACCGTTTTGGGAGCCAACTTCTCCGACTACTCCAATTTCCGCTCACGGCTTTTGAAACTCGGCATTTTGCAGGATACGCACCAAAAAGTGATCCGCGGCGCGGGCCGACCGGCAACCCTCTACCGTTTCGATCGCGAGGCCTTTGCGCCGCTGAAGGATAAACCCCTAGTTTTTGTCTAAACTTTTTGAGGAGTTCCTATGGCCGTGCATCTGTGGATTGCGCAACTCAACCCCACCGTCGGCAGTCTCAAAGCCAATGCCCAAGCAATTCTCACCGCAGTCCAAGAGATCCGCAGCCAGCACCCTCTGGATCTGCTGATCACCTCTGAACTCGCCCTCTGTGGCTACCCCCCCAAGGATCTGCTCCTCAACCGCTACTTTGTTGAAGCGATTCAAGCAGAACTGCACCGCCTTGCCGCTGCCTTACCGGCTGATGTGGCGGTTTTAGTGGGCACAGTGCTAGCCAATCCCGCCGCTGGCGTCAAGGGCGAAAAGCCCCTCTACAATGGCGCAGCCCTGCTGAAGGGGGGACAGGTGCAGCAGGCCTTTGCGAAGCAGTTATTGCCCACCTACGATGTCTTTGATGAATGTCGCTATTTTGCCCCCGGCGGTACGGAGAATCTCTTTACATTAACGACGGCCAGCGATCAACTCAAAATTGGCGTCACCATCTGTGAAGACCTCTGGAACAATGAGCAGTTTTGGGGAGAGCGGTACTACCAGCGCAATCCCGTTGCTGAATTGGTGGCCCAGGGAGCAGATCTGATTGTGAATCTTTCGGCATCGCCCTACTGTGTTGGCAAACCGAAGTTACGGCAGGCGTTGATTGAACATACGGCTCGCCAATATGGCTGTCCCTTAATCTACGCCAATCAGGTGGGAGGCAATGATGATTTGATTTTTGATGGCAGCAGCTTAGCGGTGAATCGTCAGGGTGAGATCGTTAGCCAAGCCAAGGGGTTTCGTGAGGACTACCTAGCCGTGCGCTGGGAAAGGGGAGACCTCGAACCAACGGCGATCGCCCCTGCAGCCACAGGCGAACCTGAGGAAATTTGGCAAGCCTTGGTTTTAGGGGTGCGCGACTATGTCCGCAAATGTGGCTTTCAACAAGTGGTCATTGGCCTCAGTGGGGGGATTGATTCCGCCTTGGTGGCAGCGATCGCGACGGCAGCCTTGGGCAACCAACAGGTGCTGGGGGTGTTGATGCCCTCTCCCTACAGTTCCGATCACTCGATAACCGATGCGAAGGACTTGGCCGCAAATCTGGGCATTGCCACGCAGATCTTACCGATTGCGCCCCTGATGCAGAC
The DNA here is from genome assembly GCF_031460975.1 of Thermosynechococcus sp. HY213. NCBI lineage: Bacteria > Bacillati > Cyanobacteriota > Cyanophyceae > Acaryochloridales > Thermosynechococcaceae > Thermosynechococcus > Thermosynechococcus sp. HY213. The sequence goes on from NZ_JAVKVB010000008.1 coordinate 58,982, forward strand.
CTACAGTGAGGTGCTGGCGCCTCTATTTGCTGGTACCCCCAGTGGAGTTGCCGAGGAAAATATCCAAGCCCGTATTCGCGGTACGCTGCTGATGGCGATCGCCAACAAGTTTGGCCACTTGCTTATTTCCACGGGTAATAAGTCTGAACTAGCGGTGGGCTACTGCACCCTCTACGGCGATATGAATGGTGGCCTTGCAGCCATTGCCGATGTGCCCAAAACCCGTGTCTATGAACTCTGCCATTGGCTGAATCAGCAGGCCGCCCAAGGGCATCCGATTCCCGATCTGGCGATCGCTGGTGCCGTTGTCATTCCCCCCCCCATTCTCACCAAAGCCCCCAGTGCCGAACTCAAACCCGGCCAAACGGATCAGGATAGCCTACCGCCCTACGACATTCTCGATGGCATTTTGGTACGAATGATCGATCGCCACCAGTCAGATCAGGAAATTGCCGCTGCCGGATATGATCTAGACTTAGTGCAGCGGGTGCGCCGCATGGTTCAACGGGCAGAATTCAAACGTCAGCAGGCGGCACCGGGGTTGAAAGTGACCGATCGCGCCTTTGGTTCCGGTTGGCGGATGCCGATTGCCGCCCAGTGGTAAGCTACAGCAGTTCCATGGCTTGCAGTTCTTGGCTGAGGCGTTGCGCTTCTTGGGGATTTTGAGCCTGCAGTAAATGAATGGCTTGCCGCAGTTTGTCAAGGGCCGGTCTGAGTTGTCCTAAACGCAGCAGCAGGGCTCCCTGATTTTGATAGGCTAAGGCACAGGTGGGATCCACGGCTTGCAGGCGATCGTAGGTGGCAAGGGCATCGCCCCAGCGTTTCAATTGCTTTTGGGCCTCCGCCAGCCGCAGATAGGTTGCCAGATGCATCACCTCAGGGGTGGGGGTTCTGAGGGCGGTTTCATAGGCTTGGATTGCTGCCGGCCACTCACCGCGTTCGGCGTAGAGATTGCCCCGTTGATAGTGGAGTTCGTAGGCAACGGCAGGGGGGACGCTTTTGACCTTTAGCCCCTGCTCCAGACAGTGCTGAGCCTGCTGCCAAGCTCCTTTAGCCAGATACACCCCTGCCAATTTAGTCCACAGGTAGGCATCCTCAGGGTGCTGCTCAAGGTGGCGGCGCATGATCCGCTCCGCCCGTTCCTGCTTTTGTTGTCGCTGGGAACCAAGGTAGCCACTGTGCACAAGGGCCACACGGTTAACTTGACCAATTTGCCAATGGGGTTCCCGCTGCTGCAGGGCAAGAACGCTGTCATCAATCGTTTCGTGGTACGGACGCTGAAAAAAGAGGTCGGGATGGTGACGAAAGAGGCGCGACACATAAGTATAGGGGGGCACAACGCCCAATTCCTGCCGCAGCAATATCACCACCAGCCAATTCGGTTGTCGGCAGATCTCAGGCAGTACGGCGGCAAATGACGGTGTCAGCGTTTCATCCGCATCGAGAACCAGTACCCACTCGGTAGTGACATATTGCAGGGCAATGTTGCGAGCGGCAGCAAAATCCTCTTGCCAAGGAACTTCATAGACCCGTGCTCCCCACTGGCGGGCGATCGCCACCGTTTCATCCTGAGACCCCGTATCCACAATCACCGCCTCATCCACCACACCAACCACACTGGCAAGGCATTGGGGTAAGCGTGCCGCCTCATCCCGTACAATCATACAGAGGGTAATGGCCATAGCAACTAGGCAAAGTCACCAATCAGCTTCACTTCCGGCTGCAACCACACGGACCAGCGATCCGCAACAGCAGCTTGTACATGGCGAATCAAGCGATAGACATCCATCGCTGTTGCGCCGCCACAGTTGAGGATAAAGTTGGCGTGTTTTTCAGAAACTTGGGCGCGGCCAATCTGGTAGCCCTTCAAGCCCGTTTGCTCAATTAACCAACCCGCTGTTCGCTCTTGGGGATTGCGGAAGACACTGCCACAGCTGGGGAAATCGTAGGGCTGCGTCCGCAGGCGATCGCTCAGGTGTTTTTGGGTGTCTGCTTTCACCTGGGCTGGGTCATGTCCCGGTTCCAGCTGCCATGTGGCCTGCAGCACCAATCGCTGGCTGTTTTGAAGACAAGAGGTACGGTAGCCATAGCCCAACTCCCGTGCCGCCACCACCGCCAATGTGCCATCGGGTTCCAAAATCACCGCTGACACGAGTCGCTCCGCTGTACAGCCACCATGGGCACCGGCATTCATGACCACTGCCCCCCCCACCGTACCGGGAATGCCAACAATCCACTCCAGACCGCGCCAGCCGAGTTTTGCAGCATAGTGAGCCAACTTGGGCAAGGGATACCCCGCACCCACCGTCAGTTGTCCAGTTTCTAGATCACTGTTGAGATAGCGCAGATGCCTGGTGGCGATCACAAGACCCGCCACACCGCGATCGCTCACCAGCAGATTAGAGCCTGCCCCCAAAACCGTAATTGGCAGTTCCTGTTCCTGCGCCCAGATGTAGGCTGCCTGCAATTCAGCAACGGTACGCGGTTCCACAAACCATTCGGCACAGCCCCCCACATTCAGGGTCGTAAACTCGGCAAGGGAGATGTGGCGTTGCAGAGGGCACTGGGTTTGGGGCAAGCAGGACAAGGTCATAGGGCGATCGCCTCAGTGAGGGAAGAGACACTTAATTGTTCTTGATCCGCCATTACAGACGGAATCAGTTGATTGAGATTGCCAGCCCCAAGAAAGATCACCAGATCCCCCGGTTGCAGCAGATGCGCCAAGCGAGTTTGTACCGCTTCAAGGGTGGGGCAATAATCCACTGCAGCATGATACTGACGGGCACAGGCGGCCACATCAGCACCACTAATTGTGCCGGGATTGGGTTCACCCGCACTATAGATATCCGTCAAGATCACGTGATCCGCTGCGGTGAAGCACTGGCCAAAGGCCTCGAGAAAGGTTTGGGTGCGGCTATAGCGATGGGGTTGAAACACGGCCACGACCCGTTGCCAAGGAGCTTGCGTCCCCACTTGCAGGCGGGCTGCCTCTAGGGTTGCACTAATTTCGCTGGGGTGGTGGGCATAGTCATCAATAAAGCGAATCCCATTCACCTGTCCCCGTTCTTCAAAGCGGCGGCGGGCACCGCGAAACTCCAATAAAGCAGCAGCAATGGTGGCAAAGTCAATGCCAAGATAACGTCCCACTGCAATCACCGCCAGAGCATTTTGGAGATTGTGGGCACCTAAGACACTCAGTTGTAGAATGCCAAGGGAGGTGCCTCGCTCCCAAACCCGTGCCGTGGTGCCCTCAGAGGTGTATTGAATATGATCCACACAGTAGTCCACCGCCCCTTGTCGCTGCAGGCTATAGGTCAACAGGCGCGGATGATGTAGGCGATCGTGGATATTCGGACAATCGGCACAGCCAATCACAATGTCTGCCTGATCAGCAAACTGCTGAAACGTGGCCACCACCTCTTCCAAGGAATTATAGTGATCGGGGTGGTCAAGCTCGATATTCGTAATGACGCCAATATGGGGATGGAATTTGCGCAGGGAGCCATCGGACTCATCCGCTTCAGCAACAAGGTAAGGACTTTGACCCACGCGGGCGTTGCCCTGCCACGCCGCCACTTCACCCCCGACAATAATCGTTGGATCCAGCCCGGCCTGCAACAGCAAATAGGCAATCATGCTGCTGGTGGTTGTCTTACCGTGGGTGCCGGCAACGGCAATACTTTGGCTACGGTGCATCAGTGCCGCGAGCACATCGGAACGGTGAAAAATGGGACAGCCTAACCGTTGAGCCGCTTGATATTCAGGGTTATCGCTACGAATGGCGGTGGAGCAGATGACTTGAGGCAGCGGGGCAAAGGGATACGTTTCAAGGTTGGCCGCACTCTGACCAATAAAGATCTGCACGCCTAACTCAGCCAGTTGCTCGGTCAAGCGGTTGGGACGCAAATCGGATCCAGACACCCTAAAGCCCTGCTTGGCGAGAATGTAGGCAAGGGCTGACATACCAATACCACCAATGCCAATGAAGTGGAATGGACGCTCACTAAACTCCATCACTGGCTGATTTGCCACAAACAACTCCTTCGCTCCACCAAAAAGAAATACGTTGAATCAATAATTAATATCAATAGATTAGTATCAATAGGCATAAATTCTTAGGCTCATCATAGCAGGTCACCCTCAATCCTCATGGGCTAATACTGGCAGATCCAAGGCAAATATGTCACCCTGAGCCAAAAATTTTTTGCAAACAGTTTATTCAGCCCGTGGCACCCTCTTCCTTGGGGATCAGCAGTTCGACAAAGAATAAACTTTAGCAGAGACAAATTCAGTGCGGTGTAAGGTAGAAGGTTGATACCGCCTTGTCGGTGTGCCGTTATCTTTCTGAGGACTGGGAATGCTGACGAACTTGCTGGCTTGGAGTATGGCGATCGCCAGTTTAGGCTTGTATCTGTTGGGGTTCTTCCTACCGGAACTGTACCGTAGGTTTGATCTGGTGGCCAGTGGCGCGGGATTATTCTTTGCCCTGACTCTGTGGATCTATGGCGATCGCATTGGCGGTGGATTGCTCCTAGGAACAGCAGCCGCAGTGGCCTTAATTCTCTGGTTGGGTTGGCAGACCCTCAGCTATCGCTGGCAACTCACCTACCCGGGCGATCGCACCGACACCCAAAAAGCTCAAGCCCTCTGGCAAAAAGTCCAGTCTCTGCTGCCCGAAGGTACCTTTGCAAAAATCGGTGAGCAACTGCAAGGCTTCATCAGTAGCTTGCGCGATCGCCTCCAGAAACAGCCGGATCGCCCCCAGCTTCCTGTGGATACCCCACCACCGCCGATGGATACTGGCGACATTAAAGAAGATCTGTGGACAGGGGAAACCAGCACCCCCAGTACCGTTGCCGAACAACCCACCCCAGCCACTGAGGAAGCAGCCACCGTCCCAGAAGAATCTGCTGAACCAGCGCCAGTCGCAGAAACAACAGCCAGCCCCACCGCAGACACTCCCACAGACGCACCGGCTGATCTGCCGTCCGAAGGGGTTGCCGAAATGACTCCCCCAGAAACGCCTAGTGTTGAAACGCTGCAGCCGCCCACTGCCAGTACCCCAGAGGAGTCAGAACCAGCAACGGTTACTGCTTCAGAAGAACCAGCCCCTCCCGAGACAACAGTTGACGCTCCAGAACCCACAGTGACGGCCGAAGCACCAGAAGAGCACGCATCTCCTGAAACGGCAATTGAGACTCCAGAATCCACGGTGACTCCTGAGGCAGTGGCAGAACCAGCCCCTCCTGAAACGGCAGCAGTGACGCCCGCAGCAGTGACGCCCCCTGAGACAGTCGTTGATGCCCCAGAACCCACGGCCACTCCTGAGCCAGTGGCAGAACCAGCCCCTCCTGAAACAGTGGTTGAGACTCCAGAACCGACGGCGACCTCTGAAGGAGTGGTTGAACCGCCTCTAGTCTCTGAATCTGCTCCCGATGCTGAACCGACAGAAACGCTGCCTCCATCGCCAGAATCGCGCACCGCTGCCGCCGATCTCCTAGGGGATATTCCCGAAAGTAGTGATATTGACGATGAGGCAACGTCAGAGGGGACAACCATCGAAAATCCAGAACATACTCCCCCTGAAGATGATGACTGGCCGCCCCCTGAAGCCCGTCTATGACCTCTCAGGCCATCGGGTACAGGGCAGGACTTATCGCTCCGCGAATCCCGCAAAAGTTAATAAAGTCATGAATCCCTGACTTTTGCTGCTTTTATTTTCTCTGAAGCGAACCTTAATAGAACCTTAATTTTCCCCTAACTTTCCCCAAAAATTCCCCAATTTTCCCAAGGTTTTCCACAGATTGGGGCAAAGTTTTCCACAGGCCTTGACGGTGTGATCAGATTTCAAGGCATTTCTGGGGATAACTGCTGCTGGAGCCTTGGGGAAAACGCAAGGAGCGTCAAAAGTCCGGAAACGCTGATTCTGTCGTGGATTTCGATCGCCAAGATCGGTGAAAACAAGGATTGACAGACCCTAGGACAACCCAGACAATGGAGTTCCACGGATAGAGATTCACTTGCTCTGAAACCTTGTGAATGTAGGGCTAAATCCCGCTCTGAGTCAGGGGTCTGGGGATTTGGTCAGAACTTTTATGGGAGTTTTCCACAGGTTTACCCAGGGCGAGCTGATGGCGCCTGCAATTTTGTCTTGGTTTTATTGAGGTAACTCACGGTATGAACGCTCAAGCCACGATTAGTATTCTTGCCGAGATTCCAGAGGAGCTACACGAGACCCTGAAATACTACCTCGAGCGGCATCCCGATTGGGATCAGGATCGCGTCTTTGTGGCCGCACTGTCCCTCTTTTTGCTGCAAAATGGAGAATGCGATCGCCGCACAGCACGGGTCTATCTCGACTCGTTGTTCAAGCGATCCTAAACACGTTGGAGGGTAGCAAAACGGGTGAGTGAGGTAGATGTCGCAATTGTAGGTGGTGGCCTCAGTGGCCTGAGTCTGGCTTGGCGGTTGCAGCAAAGCGCCCCCCAGTACAGTGTGGTTGTCCTAGAGGCCAGCGATCGCCTTGGGGGGAATATTACGACACAAGCAGCGGAGGGCTTTGTCTGGGAACTGGGTCCCAATAGCTTTGCACCGACCCCTGCCCTGTTACAACTCATTGCTGAGCTGGGCTTGCAGTCGGAACTCATTCGGGGCGATCGCCACCTACCGCGCTACATCTACTGGCGGGGACACCTCTACCCCCTAGAACCCACCCGTCCCCTTGCCTTGGCTACTTCAAATCTGCTCAGCCCTTGGGGAAAAGTGCGGGCAGCCCTTGGTGCCTTGGGGTTTGTGCCCCCCTATCTGGGCAGTGGCGATGAATCAGTTCATTCATTTTTCCGTCGCCATTTGGGGCAAGAGGTGGCTGAACGGCTGGTGGCGCCCTTTGTCTCTGGGGTTTATGCGGGTGATCCACAACAACTGAGTGCCGCTGCTGCTTTTCGTCGTATTGCCCAACTGGAAAAACTGGGTGGCAGTCTCATTGCCGGTGCCCTGCGCCTACGGCGTCAACAAGCCCCTAAACCGAAGCCGCCTACGGGTGTGCAGATGCGACCGGGGGAACTTGGCTCCTTTAAGGAAGGCTTGGCTGTGCTACCTCGGGCGATCGCCCAACAATTGAAGGCACCGATTCACCTGCAAACCCCGGTTCAGGAAATTACCCCAGAATCCAAGGGTGGCTACCTGCTGCGCAGTGGTGAGCAAACGTGGCACGCCCGCAGTGTGGTCTTGGCAACGCCCGCCTATCAAACTGCAGAGTTGGTAGCGCCTTTTCAGCCAGCGATCGCCCGTGTTTTGGCTACCATCCCCTATCCCACCGTGGCCTGTGTGGTCTTGGCCTACCCCGCTGGACTCGGGCGCAGTGTCCGCCCCGGCTTTGGGGTACTCATTCCTCGCGGTCAGGGCATCCGCACCCTTGGCACTATTTGGTCGTCCTGTCTCTTTCCCCAACGCACTCCCGCCGGTTGGCAAGTCTTTACGAGTTTTATTGGCGGTGCCACGGATCCTGATTTGGCAAGCCTCAGCGAAGAAACCATTGTCCAGCAGGTGCAGCAGGATTTGAGCCGCCTCCTTGATTTACCCGCAGCCAAGGCACGCTTACTCGGTATGAAAGTTTGGCGACGGGCGATTCCCCAATATATTGTCGGCTACCCTGAGCAGTGGCAGCAGGTGACCCATGCCCTCAGTCAAACCCCCGGCCTTTTCCTGTGTAGTAACTATGCTGAGGGTGTCGCCTTGGGCGATCGTGTTGAACATGGCAATCGAACCGCTGCTGCTGTTGCTGCCTACCTTTCAGGAGGCCAGCCCTAGGGATGTCGCTGTCGGACTATATGAATGCGGCTCTTGAGCGGGCTATCTATCACTTCAATGCAGAGGATGGCCTGATTTACGGTGAAATTCCAGACCTTGAGGGGGTCAAGGCCCATGGCAAGACAGTGCTTGAATGCCGCGAGCATCTCTCCGAACTCTTAGAGGATTGGATCTACTTCCATGTCTCGCGGGGCATTGCCGTACCCATGATTAACGGCATTGAAGTTCCCGTACGGGAGATTTTTTGAACCTCACCCTCTTTGGGTACGGCTGATCTATAGAAAAGGACTGTATTCTCAATAGGCCAGCGATCGCTCCCCTGTAACATAAACGAGCAAACATAGCCTAAGATTATCGGTAAGGTTAACGAAGCGATACATCCGCTCTACTAAGGAGGACATAACCCTATGGCACTCGTACCCATGCGCTTGCTGCTCGATCACGCAGCCGAAAATGGTTACGGCATTCCCGCCTTCAACGTCAACAACATGGAGCAAATCCAAGCCATCATGCAGGCGGCCCATGAAACCGACAGTCCCGTGATTTTGCAAGCATCGCGGGGTGCCCGTAAATATGCTGGGGAAAACTTCCTGCGTCACCTGATTTTGGCTGCGGTGGAAACCTACCCCCACATCCCCATTGTGATGCACCAAGACCATGGTAACGAGCCTGCCACCTGCTACTCCGCCATTCGCAACGGCTTTACCAGTGTGATGATGGATGGCTCCCTTGAAGCGGATGCCAAAACTCCCGCCAGCTATGAGTACAACGTGGCCGTCACCAGCGAAGTGGTAAAAGTCGCGCACTCCATTGGTGTTTCCGTGGAAGGGGAACTCGGCTGCCTTGGTTCCTTGGAAACCGGTAAAGGGGAAGCCGAAGATGGTCATGGGTTTGAAGGTGCCCTCGATCACTCAATGCTGCTCACTGACCCCGATCAAGCTGTGGACTTCGTGGAGCGTACCCAAGTGGATGCCCTTGCAGTGGCCATTGGTACCAGCCACGGTGCCTATAAATTTAGCCGCAAACCCACGGGTGAAATCCTCGCCATCAGCCGCGTGGAAGAAATCCACCGTCGTTTGCCCAACACCCACTTGGTGATGCACGGTTCTAGCTCAGTGCCCCAAGAATTAATTGACATCATCAACCAGTACGGTGGCACAATTCCTGAAACCTACGGCGTGCCTGTGGAAGAGATCCAAAAAGGCATCAAAAGCGGTGTCCGCAAAGTGAACATTGACACCGACAACCGCTTGGCCATTACCGCTGCGGTGCGTGAAGCTCTCGCCTTGGCACCCAAGGAATTTGACCCCCGTCACTTCCTCAAGCCCTCCATTAAATACATGCAAAAAGTGTGTGCTGAACGCTATCAGCAATTTGGTACCGCCGGCAATGCCAGCAAAATTAAGCAACTCAGCCTTGATGACTATGCTGCCAAATATGCCAAAGGTGAACTGAAACAAGTGACTCAGAAAACCGTGGTGGTCTAGGCACTCTGCGATCGCTGAGCAACGATAAGTAACGTGATAGAGGGTGGCTACGGTCACCCTTTTTGATTTGAATAAAAAATAATAGCTCTATAGTTTTATTCAGCTTTACTCAACGGGCTTGGAGGGACTCGAACCCCCGACCTGCTGATCCGTAGTCAGCCGCTCTAATCCACTAAGCTACAAGCCCAAGTCAGGAACACTATCCTAGCATGAATTCCCAGAGAGATCAAAGGGGCGACAGGAAATTTGCGCGCGGGTGTGTCATAGTCGGGAGCGGAGACCCTTGACTCAAACGGATAGATGCTGAAGAAACTCCACCGCTGGTTCTTGACCACTCCCCATCTGCCGCGATCGCTTGTGGCTTTTGGTCTGAGTCTGGCTGCCCTTGCCCTCTTGGATAGCAGTGCTAATCTTGTCCTCGCTCATCTAAAAGCAACTGCCCCAAGGTTCTTTGCTGGCTTGGTTGCTGGTACCTTTGATACTGGCTTTGCCCCAGAGGTGTGGCTCTCGGTCATCGGCCTCACCCTCGGTACGTTAATCATTGTGATTTCCATTGCGGCGCAAAATATCCCCAAAATTACTGAACTGTACATGCAGGACTGGACGAGCCTGATCTATGTCTGGTGTCTGGTTTTGGGGGGTGCCCATATCTTCTACATCAAGGTTTTGCAGGACTTGGGACGGCATCCTGTCGGCAGCATCCTGTTGAATTTATACGGCCTCTTGCCCTTGGCAATTTTGACGGCCCTCCCCTACATCTTCTACATTCTCAAGTCCATCCAGCCAGAAAGTGTGGCTCAGCAAATTTACCGCCGCCAGTATCACTACATGAGTCAACTGGGCATTGTTCTCAAGGATGGGGTGTCCTATCAACCGCAGTTTTTGCGCCGTAGTCAGGCTCACCTGATCGCGGGATTGAACCAATTGGATGATTTGCTGGCCTATGTGGCGTTTCGGGGAGCGCAGGCCGAGATTATTGGTGCAGTCAGTGAACTGCTTCAGCACTACATCAGTTGCAAGCCCGACTACCCAGCCTATTTCTTTCGCCTCAGCGGTGCGGTGATGGGGGATATTGCCTTCAAGACGATGTTTGACCAATTTAGCCAGATTGAAGAGAACCATACCTTCTATGAGCAAAAGTGTTTTCGGCTCCTCGGCAATGCCTATGTGCGCTTTTTGGAGGAGGAGCAGTTTCCTCTCGCGTCGCTGTGTGGCTCTGAGATGTGCGCGATCGCCCACCGCATTCTCAGTATGGGGGATGACATTTTGCTGGACCTAATCATTATTCGCTTTAATACAATGATGCGCTTTGCCATTAAACACGGCAGTCGTTACAACGAGGCACGCAATCTCTATAACTTGGCCTTTCACTATCGGCGGTTTATTGAGAGTCTGGTGCATTACCAGCGCCCCCAGCTCACCCAAAAGTGTGTGAATTATCTACGTGCCTACGGGAATGAAGTCTATGAGTTAGCACAGAATAGTCCTGCACTGTATTTCATTGTTGATGTCTTTGCCGCTGAGCTAAAGAAGGTCTTAATCTTGGTGAACGAGCAGCAGTGGGAGGAGCGACTGCAACTGGAACTCTTGGAGGAAATGCTTCGCCTAGATAATCCACCGGAACTGCGTCAACCCCAAAATGGCGATCGCCCCTATGGCAAAAGTACAGGGGTTCGCCTCCTACAAATGGGACTTGCCCTCTTTTACTTGGCACGGCAGCAACCTCAGTTTGCGCAGCGGATTGTTGAGGATATGGTGGAGGATGCAGCGGTTCTCGGCTTGGCGGGGTTTAAGCGTCTCTTTCAGCAAAATTGCGATCGCCTGCGCCAGGCTCAGCCCAAGTTTTGGGAGGACACCGATCGCGGCAATGCCAATTTGTACTACTCAGAACACACCGAGCAACTGCCTGCCCTACAGACCCTTGTGGATCGCGCTTGTCACGCTCTGGAGATGACTCAGTCGTCCTAAAGCATGGTATAGTAATAAGTCTGAGGGCGAGTGGCGAAATGGTAGACGCACTACACTCAAAATGTAGCGGGAATTTCCCATGTCAGTTCGAGTCTGACCTCGCCCATTGATTCAACCCCCGCCAAAAACTTGGATATTGGCAAAGGCACACACCGGTGAAGCGTGACCCACCCGAATGGCTTGATTGGGTTCGCCTTTACCACAAAACGGTGTACCAAAAATACCGAAGGTGGAGGCATCTCCCACCGCAATGAGGCTATGCCAAAATTCAGGGGTGGTACCGCGATAGTTGGGATTGCGCAGTGTGCGGGTCAGGCGGCCATTTTCAATGCGCTTGGCATATTCACAGCCAAACTGAAATTTGAGACGGTAGTCATCGATTGACCAAGAACGATTGGACTCCATGTACACCCCCGACTCAATGTTGCCAATGATCTCGGCAAAGGACTGTGTCCCTGGCTCAATATTCAGGTTCGCCATCCGGTCAATGGGGGGACGATTCCAAGAACAGGCACGGGCATTGGCAACACCAAGGACACCCGCTCGCTGCTGACTTTCAAGGCTGCCCAGACCGCGCAGGAGGCGTCCTTCCTTGATGAGATAGATGCGTTCAGCCGCCACCCCCAAATCATCAAAGGCATAGCTGGCCAGTTCACCGGCAACGGTCGGATCAAACGTGACGTTCAAGAGGGGGGAGCCGTACTGCCGCTGCCCAAAGTCCTCAAGGCGAATAAAGCTGCTGCCGGCATAGTTGCGCTCATCCCCCAAAATGCGGTCTAGCTCTAGGGGATGACCAATGCTCTCGTGGATTTGCAGCATCATTTGATCGGGGGCGAGTACCAGTGTTGTCGTTGTTTCTGGGCACTCTTGGGCACTGAGGAGTTCAACGGCCTGCTCGCCAATGTGGCGGGCGCGATCGCTCAATTGATCAGCCGTCAGCCACTCTAGCCCCCCTTGATAGCACCGCGCTAACCAACCATGATCGGTTCGCTGCTGCACTACCCCTGCCCCCTGAGCCGTGGCGCTCATATCGGTGAGCACTTGATAAAATTGCTGTTCAATTTGACTGCCATCACTGGTCAACCACTGAGTGGTGGTCTCTACAGTTTGCACAAAGGCACGGGTTTGCACAATGTCGTCACTGACTTTGAGGCAATGGCAAATGTCCTTGAGGAGGTGATTCAACTCAGCGGCTGAAAGTTGGTCAAAAGGTTGCTGCTGGGGCGATCGATAGTGTCCCTTGCCCTTGCCCCGTGCCGCTGGCGTAAAGTTAAAGACTCGCCAATGGGCAGCGGTTTTCGCCTGTTGATAGGCCTGCTGAATCGCCCGATGGATAGCACTGGGTTGCAAATTTGGGGTTGCTGTATAGGCAAATTGACCATCGACGAGCACCTCAACCATGACACCCCGCTGGCGCGATCGCTGGTTCATTTCAGGATGTCCATCCCGAGCACTGCGAGTCGTGACAATCTCCTCAACGTAACGCAGCCCAAGCCAATCAAGGGGTAAATCCACCTGATTCAAAAGGGCGGTGAAATTCTTCGGTGTCGTCATGGCAGCGTGCTAATTTAAGGCATGGTAAAGTTTGAATTCTTTTCCATGCTAACGGCTTTTACTGCGGGGCTGGCTCTCATCACGATTTCTGAGCTGGGAGACAAGACCTTCTTTATTGCCATGATTTTGGCGACCCGTCACAGCAAGCGGTGGGTCTTCCTTGGAGTATGGGCGGCTTTAATTGTGATGACACTGCTTTCAGTGGCCGTGGGCAAGGTCTTTCAACTTTTACCGCAAGAGTTCACCTTCTATGCGGCGATTTTGCTCTTCACTGTTTTTGGTCTCAAGATGCTAATTCAAGGCTGGCGAATGGGGGATAGCCCCTGTGAGGATGAGTGTGAAGCGGCAGTGGAAACCGTTGAAAAGGCGGAAGCCAATCTCAGCCGTTGGGGCAGTAACCCTGCTTGGGTGACTTTTGTGGAGGCCTTTAGTCTCACCTTCATTGCTGAATGGGGCGATCGCACCCAAATTGCAACGATTACCCTTGCTGCCGCGAGCCATGCCTTGGGCGTTGCCCTTGGTGCCATTGTTGGCCACGGGATTTGTGCCGCAATCGCGGTTCTAGGCGGCGGCCTGATGGCTGGACGCATCTCCGAACGGACATTGACCTTGGGCGGTGGTGCCCTATTTTTAATCTTCGCGATTGTTACCGCCTTGCAAGGGATGCCAAGGGCTTCTTGAGCCGCTTCTGAATCTAGAACTCCAATTGGTTATAGGAGGCGGCCAGAGGTGGCAAACTCCTGCACCGCAGCGCGCATAAAGTCTTCAAGGGAGCGTACCCCGGCTTGATCCTCGAACACCTTCGGCAGATTGTTTTGGATTTTTTCGCGGATAAATTGGCGATACTCAGCACTTTGACCCAGTTCAATGGCTTTTTGAATATAGGCAGAAACATCTGGTGCAATTAATTCCGGTAGCTCTAGGAGTGTGAGAATACCAGCGGTATGCCGCCCCCGCATAAAGCGTCCTAGTGTGGTCACCATAGGGACTTGGGCATAGTAGAGGGCTTCAAGGGTAGAATTCCCCCCTGACCATTCAAGGCTGTCTAGGAAAACATCGAGACAATGCAGCATTGAGGTAAAACCATAGAAGTTTAAGGGTCGGCAGAAGAAGCAGTACGCCCTATAGTCAAGGTTTTTGGCAGCAAAAGCTCGTTCTAGACGTCCTTCAAACCGCTGGCGGCTGTTTTTGGTCATAAGGTGGCTTATAAAGACAAATTGGCAATTCCCCACTGCTGCGGCAATTTCGGGATAGATGTCGTCAAACTGGGGGAGATACTTGAAGACACTTTGCAGGCAACCGTAGATAACGGCATCGCTTTTGAGGCCGAATTCCTCCCGCGTAATGGGCGATCGCGGGTCGGGGGGTAGCGGACTAAAGGCAATCCCCAAATTTTTTAGCCTGATCAGCTTTTCTGTGTAATGCGTTTCGCCATCGGGCGGTTCCATCAACTCACTACTGAGGAAATAATCAATTGTGGGTAAGCCAGAGGTGTCGGGATGCCCCCAAGACATACATTGAATCGGCGCTAATTTCAGAGCGGTAATCTTGATCAGTTCCAGATCCATGCCCAGTTCGGGGAAAATCACTAGATGTAATTGATCGGCACGAATCTGCTCAAACCATTCTGCAGGTGATTTGGTGCCCATGACAAAGCGATGGCAGTAGGTTTTTGCTTGCTCCGTACAGCGATCGCCATCATCTCGCACGTAGTAGCCATAAAGCTGAAATTGTGTTTTATCAAGATGTTTAAGCCAGCCGTGGAGCAGCAACTTCCAAACCGTATGCCCACGAAAGTGCCCTGAAACAAACCCAATCCGTAGAGGTTCATTGGCCTTCACTGGTGGCATTGGGGGGCGTTCTTTGGCGGCTGGAATCACACTGGTCATGATTTCGTAGATCATCTGCCCATACTGTTGTTGGACATCGCGGGTTTCTTTCCCTTGATAGGGCAGTAAAAATGTATTCACATTCCCCAGCCACTTCGAGAGATATTGTTTCTTATCTAAAGAGAAACTCTGAAACGTTTGATAGAACTCGGCAACGGATTCTCTGATTTTTTGACGGCAATCCTGTAGCTCTTCTACATCTTTATAAACGTAAATCAAGTACCTCGTACACTTGAGAAAGTCAATGCCAATTTGACAGTCAGGTCTCAGTTCAATCGCTTTTTCGTAGGCTGCTAGTGCCTGTTGTAAATCACTATCAACACCACTGATCATGCCCAACAGGTACCAACATCTTGCCATGGTAGGATCCATTGCTAAGGCATGGTTGAGGGCTGAGATCACTGCTTGATACTCATTCATCCTCCACTTATCAATCGCCAGTTTTTCCCACCCCTTGGCAAAGGCAAGGTGGCCTTTTTGTTGAGTCGTTCTTGCAATGAACTCTTCGATACACCCCATAACCTGAAACTTAGCAATCCCGACGGTATAAGCGCATGTATTTGAGGATAATCTCCCGTGCCTTCGGGCGTAAATCCCGTTTCAGTTGCGGATTTTCATCCACGCGATTCACCGCTTGCCAGACTTGACACCAACTGACATCAAAGAGGGTTTGTGCTTCCACAAGGCCGCGTACCATGGCGATCGCATAGCTTTCGGGGTCACGTTCCTGTGCCATATTGAGAAAAGACATCCCCCGCTGTGGTTGAAAGTAGTTGTCCATTGCTGTGAGATACCCTAGGGCCATTAAGTCATCGGCGGTAAGGCTTTCCAGCGGGATATTTTCAGGGGTCGTACCCTGTCTTAGGGCAAGATAGGCGCGGTAGGCTTGACCATTGGCTTTGCCGTTGAAATCCCAGCCGAGGGCATTGATCAGGGCAGCTTTGTGATCTGTGGGAACCTGCGGCGAAGAGAGCCACTCCGACATTTTCAGATCAAGGCGGCCACTGCGCTTGGCTCGCATCACCATGGGCACATCGGTATAGGCTTCGTAGAAGGGGGTGGAGGTCAAGGGCGAATCTGCTCGCCCACTGTATTGAAGGCAGACCACCGTTGTCAAAGCAAGGGCAGTCGCTAAAAGAGGAGATTTCATGGACTTGGCCTCCAAAGAGTTATTGGGTTTGCAGTTGCGATAGACCCGCCCCCGGATAGTAGGTGCCTAAAATTTGCAGGTAGTTGTAGCCGCGCTTGCCCAGTTCATAGGCACCTGTTTGGCTCATGCCACGCCCGCCAAAGACATCGCGCACAATGTCGTCGGTTGCTGCATACATCGAAACCATCACTCGTCCACTTTTGGTGAGGACAATGCCCCGCGTGGCTTGGACTGCCGCTTGAGTGGTGTTCCACTCGGTTTCAATCCCACGATACACCTGCCAACGCTCGTCGTTCCCCAGATCAAAAAAGCGGCTGGCGGGTTGAAACATTTGGGCAAGGGCATAGGAACGGGCAGCGATCGCTTGGGCTTTGAGGGTTTCCATTGGCCAGTCGGGATAGACCTCTGAACCCACCACACTCACGAGGTATTGTTCCAAGTCCACTTGATTGACGGCTGTAACCGTGTTTCCCTGAGCAATGAGGCGCACCACACCGCGATACCATTTATCGCCAACAAACGCAAGTTGATTGCTGGGGCGAATCCAGAGGGAGGGGGCAAGGGGTTGGCCATTCCAGAGCAAAAAGCCATCGCGGGCTGTGACCACGACCCCTTGGCTAGGGGTAAGCTGCGTCATCACCTGCTGTTGATCATTCGTAACAGCCGTGGCGACAGCAGTGCCAACGGTCAGTTGACTTTGATCGCGGGCGATCGCCACCCGCACTTGAGGGGCAGGGCCTTGGCTCGGAGGCACGGGTTGCAGGGCAGGAGGGGGCACTGTGGGCAAGATTGCCTTGGCGTGGGTAGAGGCAGCCGCTGGTGGTTGGGGGACTTTGTTGGGGACAGTTGCTAATAGGGGATCGCGGCCATCCAAAATCGGCCGAGGCAGAGGTCGTTCAAGTTGAATTGGGTCAGGTAAAGGAATTGGCTCTGAAAGAGCAATCGGTGTCGGGGATAGGCTCCGCAAAAACCAGAACCCTAGGCTCGCACTGGCGATCGTGGCCATCATAAAGGAAATGAGCAAGGGTGAGTGTCCTCGCTTTGTCCCTTGGAACAGAACCCAGCCCATTCAGGTGTCATCTCCACTAGCACCTTGCCTATTGTATAGGGGAGTACGGAATTTGCCATGCAACATTTGCTGGTTTAGGGCAGAGAGGAAGCTGCTACCCGTTGTAGCCATTGCTCCACCCTATCCCCATAAACAGCTAAGCTATACTCCTGTTCCGCCTGCTGCCGACAGGCCGCCCGATCAATTTGATCAATCTTGCCAATGGCAGCAATTAAGGCCTCGACAGAATCCGGGGTAATGAGAAACCCGGTTTGACCATCACGGACAATTTCACTCGGCCCACCGCGATCGTAGGCAATGACGGGAACGCCACAGGCAAGGCTTTCGATGACAACGTTGCCAAAGGCTTCGACCCAGCGGGAGGTCAGCAACAAAGCGCGACAGCGCCGCAGCTGTGCTTGCATTTCCCGTGTTGGCAAAAAGCCCAGATATTCAATGGGGGCGTTGGGGTAATCTGCTTGAATGCGCTGCCAATAGTCTATATCTTGCAGTTGCCCCATGATTTTCAAAGGGGTACGGGTGACATTGACGGCAGCGACAGCATCTTCGAGACCCTTTTCAGGAGCAATGCGCCCCAGCCAGCACAGGGCATCCTCTGGCTCTGCACAAAAGTCATAGAGGGAAAGATCCAGACCACTGCCCAAACACACGCAGCGATCGCCAAAAGGGAAGGTGGCGGCTTGGGTACGGGTATAGACACTAATGGTTTCCGGATAGTCATCAATGACACGGGCGATCGCCTGATCCATGACATCGGAAACTGAGGCCATGCTCACCAGATGCCCCACAGGACGGCTGAGAAAAGGCGTCAGGTAAAAGGGCAGCCAGTCGTAGGCAAAGTTGACAATGACATCAAATTCCTGTTGAAGCTGCCGCACCCGTGCCCACATATTGGCTAACACACTATTGGGGGGCAGTGTAATCGGTTGATCGCGGGTTTGATGCTGCGCTGGCACTTGAAGGGCACCCGCTACTGGTTCAATGGTTGCCGTTACTGGCAAGTGGGAACCCTCGGGGGCAAGGATGTGAATGGTATGCTGGCGATCGCCCAAGGCCTGAGCCATATTGAGGATCGTCAATTCAACACCGCCCCCTTTTCCTGTACCCAGAGGGCCAACCGAAGTGGAAACAAAAAGCAGCTTCAGAGGTCAACTCCTAGCGCAGAGCCTCAGCACCCGCCACCACTTCGAGAATCTCTTGGGTAATGGCAGCTTGACGCGCTTTGTTGTAGGAGAGGGTGAGGGTTCCAATCAGCGCTTGAGCATTATCGCTCGCGTTATTCATTGCCGTCATCCGCGCTGCCAATTCCGAGGCGGCGGCTTCTTGCAGTGCCCGTAGTAACTGGTTATTCAAGTACAGGGGCAGCAGGGCATCGAGAATTTGCACGGGATCCTGCTCAAAAATCATATCGGAGGGCAAAGCGGGCAAGGTTGAGGTGACTTTCTCGCGGTTAACTTCCAGATGTGAACCCCGCGTCGTCAGCCGAAAAATCTCATCATCGGGCGCCTCTAGCCCTTGGGGATCGAGGGGGAGCAGGGTTTGGACAACGGGCTTTGAACTAATGAGGGAGACAAACTTGGTGTAGATGAGTTCCACCCGATCCACCGTTTCCGAAAGAAAGAGGGAGAGCAGTTCACTGGCAATTTGACCCGCTTCACTGGCAGAGGGGATTTGCTCTAGGCCAGAGTACACGGCATCAATGGGATAATTACGGCGCTGGAAGTATTGGGCTGCCTTGCGACCAACAATCACCAGAATATACTTGACGCCCTCGGCTTCGAGTTCTTGGGTACGCTCCTTGGCACGGCGAATAACGTTGGTATTGTAACCGCCGCACAACCCGCGATCGCCCGTCACCACCAGCAGCGCCACCGTCTTCACAGGACGCTTGGCCAATAGCGGTAAATTGGCATCCTCAAAGCGTAGTCGGGTTTGCAAGCCATAGAGCACCTGAGCTAAGCGATCGGCAAAGGGACGGCTCGCCATAACCTGCTCTTGGGCACGGCGAACTTTTGCTGCCGCCACGAGGCGCATAGCTTCGGTAATTTTGCGGGTATCTTTAATCGTTTTGATGCGATCGCGAATAGCTTTGAGATTGGGCACGGTAATCTAAACTCCTAAGCAAAGCGTCCCTGCCCTAAGATTTTAGCCCAGAGGGGGATCGCCTAAGCAGTCTTTTCACTTGACCCACCCCTACCAACCAGCGTTGTAATCACAGGAACTGCCAAAGCGGCGACAGGGGGAATGATGCGGCCAATGGGCTGTGGCAGATTTAAGCTGACGCTCAAAGCAGAAACCACCGTTGCTGCAATGCCACTGATCCAAAGCACGGTGTCACGCCGCCACCGTTGTCGCTTCAGGCGGTGATTTTCCTGGGCAGCAAGGGTGAGTTCAGTGGAAACAACGGTTGAGGATTGGTTGCGCAGCACCTCTAAATCGTGCTGCAGACCGTGCAATTCATTTTGCGCCTGGGCAAGTTCCTCTTGCAGGCGATCGCGCTCCCTTTCCACTTGGGTGAGTTGCCGCGTTATCTCCGCCAGTTGTTGGGCAAGGCCGGCGTCTGGGGGATTACCGAGAAGGGCGGTATCCTCCAAAGAAGCGGGGGGTGAAGCAGCCAATACCGCCTGAAGTTGCTGTTCGAGAGCTGTTTTTTCTGTTTGCAGCGAGGCAAGTTGATCTTGAAGTTCTTGAATTTGTGAGACTTGGGATTGCAGGGTTGCCAATTGACTTTGCAGTTCCTGAATCTGGGAGGCTTGCAGTTGCAGTGTCACCAGTTGCTGCTGAAGTTCGTCTTGCTGAATGAGCGCCTGTGCCAGTTCCTGTTCAAGATTTTGCCGCAGGCCGCTCAAGGTGGCATTTTCTTCTTGGAGGCGGGCAAGGTCTTGGCTCAGTTGATCTCGCTGCTGTTGAACGTTTTCCAGTTCTGCGGTGAGCTGCCTAATTTGCTCCTGTAGGGCTTGGTTTTGGGCGATCGCCCGCTGTTCTGCGGTCAGGGTGAGCGACTCCAATTCAGCCGTCAGAGAGTTGAGATCAATATCCTGTGCAGGAGGCTCGTCCAACTCACCCAAATCAGTAATGATGTTTTCTAGGAGATCGTCGGGTTGGTTGCTAGGAGGTTCTGGACTGGCCATGATCCTAATACCTGCGCGCGTGCTAAGAATTGCTCCAATTATAGCGATCGCCGTCCCTATCCTCTAGGCTAGAAGGCGTTCTGCAGTTCTCGAACGAAACTCCATGCTCAAACGCGAACTAGGACTGTGGGGCGCCATTTTAACGGGTCTAGGTTCCATGATTGGTACGGGGCTGTTTGTCAGTTTAGGCATCGCCACCGACCTTGCTGGTTCTTGGGTGTTGATAGCCTTGATCCTTGCCGCGGCGATCGCGCTGTGTAATGGCCTCAGTAGTGCCCAATTGGCGGCCTCCCATCCTGTGAGTGGGGGCACCTACGAGTATGGGTATCGCTATCTTTCTCCCCCTTTCGGCTTTACAGCGGGGTGGATGTTTTTACTGGCCAAATCGGCTTCTGCAGCCACTGCTGCCCTTGGCTGTATGGCTTATCTCTTCCAATGGCTCGGCCTAGAGGACAATAGCGGGCGCTGGCAAATCATGGCTGCTCTGGGGCTACTGGCGGTCTTGATCTGTGTGGTGCTTTTGGGCATCCGGCGATCGGCGCAAGTGAATCTGGGGATTCTCCTAGTCACGTTCACCAGTTTGTTGCTCTTTGTTGGCATTGGCCACGTCCAACAACGGGGAGGGCTACTTTGGTCGGCAGCATCGCAACCACTCTCGCTCAAGAATCTTCTCCAAGCAACGGCACTGCTTTTTGTCGCCTATGCTGGCTATGCCCGTATTGCTGTGCTGGCGGAGGAGGTCAAGACTCCTCGGCGAACCATTCCACGAGCCATTGCCCTAGCCAGTGGTATTGTTGTCCTGCTCTACTTCAGTGTTGTCTTGATTGTTCTGGGGAGTCATGGCTCTGGGAAGTTGACTACGGCTGCCTCTTTAGAGATTGTCGCCAGTGAATTGGGTGTCTCTTGGCTGCCGCCTCTGATTACGCTGGGGGCGATCGCGGCCATGGTCGGGATTCTGCTCAATCTGTTGCTCGGCCTCTCCCGTGTGGTGTTGGCAATGGCGCGACGGCGAGATTTACCGGCAATTTTGGCTCAGATTCCAGCCCAAGGAAAACAACCTGTTGCTGCCGTTCTTGCGGTGAGTGGGGGGATTGCCCTCTTGATCCTGATTGGCAATGTAAAAACTACGTGGTCTTTTAGTGCCTTTAGCGTGCTGATTTACTACGCGATTACCAACCTTGCCACACTGCAACTGAAGGAGCCACAATTTCCCCGCTGGCTTGCGGTTGCAGGTTTAATCGGTTGTCTAGGGCTGGCTTTTTGGGTCGAAGTCCAAGTGTGGCTGTCGGGGTGTGGTCTCATTCTTCTTGGACTTGCTTGGCACTACTGGGTGCGGAGGGCAAAGGCCGTTTGAAAGTCTTGCCGGGTCATCGGTTGCGTCACCTCTAGCCCCTCACCCCCTAGGACGCGCAGGGGTTCACCCCCAATGGAAATCCAAACTGGCGCATTGGGATCATTCACTGTTGCTGTGTACAGTACCTGTCCTAGACGTGCTTGCATCGAAGCACTTCCCCCCCCTTTGGTAAAGTCTGGAGAGAGATCCACATGGATGCCATCGGCTTTGACTTCTACACGATTGACACGGGTATTTTCCGGAATGCTGGTGGTGACATCTTGATTGGCAGGACCCGCCAAAAGTCGCTCCAGACGAGATTGAATAAAGAGTTCTGGCCGCGTTGCCGGGGTATTGATCCGTACCGTAGAGGGCACTAAAACGAGGCTATCCCCTTCATTCTTGACCCAAAAGATTTGAGTTTCCTGCTGCTGGGCAACTTCCGCCGGATTAGGAACCAGATCTCCCTGCCGGGGGGGACTCAAGGTTAGCCATGCCGCTGTACCAGCCGAGGCAAGGCCAATAACCGCCAGCACAATCAAGGCGGGGCGGGAGCGGGTGACTTTTGCTACCATCACGATCTCTCCTTGGCGGGATGCACCTGCCTCTACCTTAGACGCTATGATTCAAGGGTAAAGTTCCAGTGCCTGTGGCCTTAGGGGCAGTTGCCCACTGCTTAAACTAGAGGATAGTTCTCCCTTTAGATCAAGTTTAAGTCATGGTGCAAACGACTCTCCGTGCAGAAGAACTAGCCACTGCCCTCCTTGATGCAGTTAGGATTGCTCCCCAAGATTGGCATCGCCTCAAGGGCAATCGCCGTGCCCGCGCCCTCGAACAAGTGGCTGCCGCCCTTGTCTATCTCCTCAAGGAAAATGATGCTGAGGCACTGGCGCATCTCCAACAGGCAGTGGGTTGGCTCGATCGCTCCATTAGTGCGCCGCCTTGCCCTACGCACCACCATTAGCGGTGCCAGCGTCGCCACCGAGAAACCACCAGATCGCTTGTGACATGAAGCAGTGCCGATAGCTCTAGGCCAAGGGCGATCGCAACTCCCCAGCGCCAGTCAATTCCCTGCCAACGATGTAGCCATTCCTGCACAAGGGAAAGGTGGCCTGTGAATGCGGCGACCCCGGCCACCAGACCCAATCCTAACCCCAACCAAAAGCTGAGATAGAGCAACCGAATCAGCGTGCCCACCACTGGGCCATGGGTCCAAAAGGAGCGATGGTGAAAGGCTTTTTGGTAGGGTAGCCATATTGCCCGCAGCCAGCCCCAACGGTAGTAGGGTAAAGAGGGGGTATCGAGGTCTGGACTGAGGAGAAAGCCGCCAATACCAAAGCTACTGCTGGCAATTGCCCCCCAGATCCAGTCACGGGTGAGGGCACTGGCGGTGAAGCCCACAAGGGGCATGCCGATCCAAGTCAGGCGATCGTGGGTACGGCCACTGGGCATTGAGGATTCCGCAGATATTTCCTAGGGCAAAGCTACGGCAAAACGGGCTAGATCATGCAATCGGCGAACTTATTGAGTGCGGTGGGCGTCTAAGTGAGCTTGAAGCAACTCGGCTGAAATTTGAATCTGATGAAGGGCGATCGCGCAAAACTAAATCGCAGGGTGTGCCAGTTCACATACCTGTCCCCGATCAAGTATGCTGAGCACGTTTGAGCGAGCGGCTTGGCTAGCCAACTTGGCAGGGTATTGTGCATCGCTGGTGGAGGAAGCGTGAATGGATCAACCGTGGCGTTCTTGGCAATTTCGAGCTGTAGT
Organism: Thermosynechococcus sp. HY213; assembly: GCF_031460975.1. Lineage (NCBI taxonomy): Bacteria > Bacillati > Cyanobacteriota > Cyanophyceae > Acaryochloridales > Thermosynechococcaceae > Thermosynechococcus > Thermosynechococcus sp. HY213. The sequence continues at coordinate 82,139 of NZ_JAVKVB010000008.1, forward strand.
GAGTTTGCTATGGGCACCTGCCGCTGCACTGGTCATGGCTCAGCCTGCTTCAGCCAGCCGTCTACAATTGTGGCGACTTAACCCTGCCACCAATCAACTGGAAATTCGCACGGAGCGTGCTGTTCAGCCCCGTGCTGAGTTAGTCTATAACCCGACCCGCCTTGTCATTGACTTGCCGGGTGTCGTTCTCGGTAGCCCCCAGATCAGTCAAAACTACAGTGGTGCCATTCGCCAAGTGCGGGTTGCTCAGTTTGACCCCCAAACGACGCGGATTGTGGTGGAATATGCGGACGGTTTTACAATTGACCCGCAGCAGGTGCGCTTTCGGGGAGTCACGGCTAATAACTGGTTGGTGCAACTGCCTACCCCCCAGCAGCAAACAGTTTCGCTACCGCCGCCACCCCCACCGTCTCCTCCTTCTGCTCCTCCCGTAACGCCCACAGGGCCGCTGCAAGTGCGAAGTTGGCGAGCAGATGCCACAGGTTTTCTAGTGCTAGCCGATCGCCCCTTACCCGAAGGCAGTTACACCCTGCGCCGCCCCCGTCGGGATCGCATTGAAATTCTCCTCAGCAATAGTGAATTGATTCGCAACTTTAGTCCTCGGCGCTTGGAACTGCGCCGCTTTGGTCGGGATCGCGTCCGGGCAGAGGTACGGACTCAGAGCAATCGCCAAGTCCAAATTACCCTCGACATTGACCCTCAAGATGCCGATTGGCAAGTGATGCCCCGTCATGATGGCTTTGTGATTGTGCCTTCAACCACGGCCATTACACCCCCACCTCCGCCACCGTCCCAACGCCCTAGTGTGATTCCTGCGGCCAGTGCTCAAACTCCTGTCACAACGATTCAGCGCGTTGACTTGGGGGGACGAGAGTTGCTGATTCAAGGCGATCGCACCGTTTTCTATAACGTGGGCTGGGAAGGCAATCGCTATCGCATTCGCCTACGGCAAGCACAGTTGGACAGTAATCTGCGCGAACCCCGCCTAGTTACCGGTAGTCCCTTAAGCAACATTGAATTTCGTCAAGAGGATAACCAAACCGTCTCGATTCTGCTCACCCCAGCGCCCAACTTTCGCATCCTTGGCCCTCGTCCCCTGTCAGCTGAAGCGTTTGTGGTGCAAATTCAGGGAGCAAATGACCCTCCGAGCAGTACGCCCACCCCAATTGATATTCCCCCCACAGCAACCCCTCAGCCCCCCAATCAGCCCGTCCCCCGCGGCCGGTTTGTGGTGGTCATTGATCCCGGACATGGCGGACGCGATCCCGGTGCCATTGGTATTGGCGGCATTCGTGAAAAGGATATTGTTCTCGATATCAGCCTGCAAGTTTCCCAATTTTTGCAGCAGCAGGGGGTACAGGTGATTCTGACCCGCACCACAGACATTGACTTAGACTTGGCTCCTCGGGTCGCCATTGCGGAACGGGCACGGGCAAATGCCTTTGTGAGTATTCACGCCAATGCTATTAGTCTGGCTCGCCCCGATGTCAATGGTTTAGAAACCTACTTTGCCCCCGGACGCTCAAATCGTTTGGCATCTGCCATTCACAATAGTATTCTCAATTCCTTGAACATTCGCGATCGCGGGGTGAGGGCGGCACGATTCTATGTGATTCGCAATACGTCAATGGATTCTGCCCTTGTCGAGACAGGGTTTGTCACGGGCGCAGAGGATGCCGCAAACTTTCAAAATCCTGCATGGCGGACGCAGATGGCACGGGCGATCGCCCAAGGCATTTTGAACTTTTTGCATGGAAGATGATGGAGCTGACGGGAGTCGAACCCGTGTCCGCCCTAGCTATTCATCGACTGCTCCCTCACAGGTTTAGCCTTTCTGACCCTCAGGCGGGAACTGTTCCTTATCCCGAACAGTAGGATGCTCTGGTAGAGTCTTTGCTAAACAGCCCACCAGAGAGAACTGCCTAGCGCATCCGTTGGGGTTAACCCGCTGCCCTTAACGGAGTCGGACAACGAGTGCTCGAACCTGTTTAGAGGTCTTAGGCTACCGCAGCAGCTTTACGAGCGAAAGGAACGATGTTGTTCGCAGTTACTTTTGGTTTGGACTCTGGATTAACGAGAGATAGCCCACTCTCGACCTGCATCACAGCCCAACTTTCACTAGGACGTCGAAGCCGTTTCAGCCCCTTGAATAGAGCTACTCCTAAGCTAGCGCATTTTTTTGGAGTTGACAACGGCTAATTATTCGAGCGATCGCCGGCTAATGGTTCGCGGTTTAGGACGGGGTGCCGGTGCTGCACTGGCAAGTACACGCTCTAGCTGTTGATTCTTGTCAAAGTAGGTTTGCCATAGCGCTGGGGCATCCAATGTCTCACCCCCATGAGTTGTTAAGCGTTGCCGCACCCGACAGAGGACAGGCGTATTCACACAGGCACCCGCAATAATCACTTGCCCCTTACTCAGGGCAGGCAGTTCTTTGAGCAAATCTCGGCCAGCGGCCTCCACCCCATGCTTGAGGCTCTCTTGATCGACAGGGTTGACAATCCGCAGCATAAACTGGCTCATACACTGGGAGAGCACATCGCTATCCAGTTTGCCAGGACGCTGAGTAATCAGTCCTACCCCAAGGCCAAATTTACGACCCTCACTGAGAATCGTGCGCAGTACCTGCTTACATTGGGAAGGTTCATGGGCAGGGGCAAAGCGGTGCGCCTCCTCAATTAAGATAAACACCGGGTAGGGGAGGTACTGCTCATCCCCCTCAAAGACGCGGTCTTTTTGGGTATTCATGCGGGCATGGTTGGTTTGGCGCAAAATTGCCGTGGCAATCACCTGCTGCTCCTCAAGGGGAATCTCATTCATTTGCAGGATGGTGACTTGGCCGGGGGCAAACAACTCGCAGGGGGGCAAATGCTTGTAGGCATGGAAATAGTCAGAGCGCTGCATTTTTTCTAGCTTCCAAGCCAAGGCATCAGCCGAGGAACCCTGCTTGACATTGCCCTCTTCATCCTCAACGCGATCCACAGCATAGACCGCTGCAATCAAGTCTTCGGTACTCCAACGGCCATCTTTGAAACGACCGCGTACTTCGTCATAGGCTTTTTTGAGAATGGCCTGCTGGCGATCGCTCATCGGGGGGAGCAGCGTCAGAATATCGTAAAACTCTAGGGAAGAAACACGAATTTTGACCTCTTGGGGCGTAATAATTTTCACTTGGGGTTGATAGCCATCCGCCCCTTGAAAAGCGGGGTGTCCCCTCAGCTGCGCCAGCGTGTGGTATTCACCATGGGGGTCGAGGATCAGCACTGCGGCGCGATTTTTCGGTAAAAGCAATTCCTCCACCAAAACCCCTGCGGTATAGGATTTCCCGGAACCTGTGCCGGCAAGGATGGCCACATGCGTACTCACCAGTTCCTTGACATCGAGGGCAATGGGCACAGCACCCTCCTGCCGCAACAACAGTGAACCGATATGGGCAGCCCCCACCTCCTCTGGCTTTTTCTTGTTGAGAACCCGCCGCAGCAGTTCATCTTCCGCTAAATAGACCTTGGCACCCGGCAGGGGAAGCCGCCGCAAATTATTAAAGCCAAAGACCTCATGAAATTCCCCCATCACTTCTACGGTCATTTCGTAGAGTTCCGCCGGTTCACAGGTAAAACCAATCAGGGCAGCCACCGCACCGGGATTCAGTTCGTGATCAGCAAACATCCGATCCGGTAGATGCTCAATCAGACGGCAGCCAGTAATCTTGCCCAAGACTTGGTGAACCGCAGCAGCATAGGAGTTTGAGGCCACACTTGGGGAATGGCTCAACTCATAATAGACAAATTCACCAATGCGCACTGGCTGTGCATCGGCAGTAATAAAAACATACTCGCTACCGCTATCACCGGGGCCTTTGACAATGCCGACAATGTGGCGAGAAGAAGGGTGGCTACTGTTCATCGCACAGGACGGGTAACCCAAAGAGAGTAAAGAGAGCTAATGTCGTTAACCTCAATCCTACGCGATTTTCCAATTGAGAGCCTGACGGCGCCTACTCTTCTAGAACGGGCGGCGGCTCACTGGGGGCAGGAATTAAAAAGGCAACAATGGCACCCAAGGCAAAACCAGCCACATTGCGCAAGACCGGTAGCCATTCTTGGGTGCGCACCACCACTGGCCCTAAACCAAAGGCAAAGAAAAGCATGCCCCACAGCGGTGAAAAAAGAAGAATCCACGTCCAAGCCACTTTTTGATCCGCACGGCGGGGACGCGCCACAAAGCCCAAAATGATGCCGCCAAAGATGGAGGTGGCAAGGGTGAGAATCCATTGCTCTTGGGGTAATCCCGGTACGGCACGGCACCCCCCTTGGGCAAGGCAGGTTTCAATGGCATGAAGCGATTGCAGGATGGCCTGATCTTCGCCGTTGTCACGGACAAAGTATTGATTGCCAAAGCGGGTTTGCAATTCAACCCAAAAGGTGCGCTGGAGGACGCGGTAGGCGGTGTCGCCAACATTGAAGTTCAAAAGATTGCCACCGCGGGTATCGGCCACCAGCAGAATACTGCGATCGTCTAAGTCCCAAAAATCCCGCACTGCGAGGCCGGGGGTGCGATCGTACTGGGTGAGAACCCGCAATTTCCAGCCGGTCTGGGCTTCAAACTCTGCCAGTTCGCTGTCAAGCCGTTCCTTTTGAACGGGTGTCAGAATCTGCGCTAAGTCAACGACATTGGTTGGCTCCGCGGGCAACAACTCTGGATTGTTGAAGCTGTGGGCAGGGGCGATCGCCCCCAACCAGCAGAGGCTAACCAGCACCATCCCTAAACCAACTTGGTAAAACAAGCGCCGCAATTGCTGAAGCATCGTAATAAAAATTTACAAATAGGGCATCTTTTTTAATTATCTTAAGGGTATGCTGCGAAACATTGCAATCAGCGCTGCCGTCTTCTCAGACAATATGCAGCTTTTGTTAAACTCACCCTATCCTGAGAATCCCATTGCTATACTGCAAGTCTAAATACCTAAACCTTATATCCCTGTTTCATCAGCCACTCCTCACCTACGATGCCCTACTCTTCTCAGCTACTGCACTATCTCGAACAGGAACTGGCACTGCCACCAGAGAGCATTGCAATGGCGGTGCGGCAATGGCAACAGCAACGGGGATCGTTGCCGATTATTCTTTGGCAGTATGGATTGATTACCTTAGAGCAGTTGGATCGGATTTTTGAGTGGCTGGATCAAACGCGGGGCGATCGCCTGCCAAAGGCTCCGTAAGTGGCAAACTAAGTATTCGACAACAATCCTCGGTGCCGTAGGAGAGGCTCAGTGCTTGGTTCACGGCCGCGGAAGGCTTTGAAGATCTCCATCGGAGGTTGGCTGCCGCCAAGGGCAAGCACGGTTTCGCGATAGCGTCGTCCCATTTCAGCAATGGCTTGCTCGTTGTCTAGGCCTGCTTCCTCAAAGGCGGCAAAGGCATCGGCACTGAGAACTTCTGCCCACAGATAGCTGTAGTAACCCGCAGCATACCCCCCAGCAAAAATGTGGCCAAAGCTACAGAGAAAGGCATCCTCGGGCAAGGGGGGCAAAATGGTTGTTGTCTGCGCTAGGCGATCGCGCACTTGTTGGGGGGTTTCTCCTTGCCCCGGTTGATAGCGATGGTGCAGTTCTAAATCTAACAAACTAAAGTGCAACTGCCGCAATAGAGCACTGCCTGCGCGATAGGTGCGGGCGGCAACCAGTTTTTCATAGTAGTGTTCTGGCAGCGGTTCCCCCGTTTCATAGTGGCGTGCCATGCCAAAGAGTGTCGGCCGATGGTAGCACCAATTTTCCATAAATTGACTGGGAAGTTCGACGGCATCCCACTCCACATTGTTGATGCCCGCTGCCCCCGCTTCATCCACCCGCGTCAGCATGTGGTGCAAACCATGCCCAAACTCATGGAAGAGGGTTTCCACTTCGCTAAAGGTCATCAGGCTGGGCTTACCATCCACTGGGGGGGTTTGATTGCACACCAAGTAGGCCACGGGTAAGCGGGTGCGCCATTCCCCCTGAATGCGATATTTGGCACGGCCAAGGCAATCGTCCATCCATGCCCCACCGCGTTTTTCGGCAGGACGGCTGTAGGGGTCAAGATAAAAGTGGGCGATCGTCAGATGATTTTCATCGAGGATGGCAAAAAAGCGCACATCAGGATGCCAAACGGGTACTTGACCATCCGCAGGCACCACCGTCACCCCAAACAGTCGCTTCACTAGCCCAAATAAGCCCTCCAGCACTTGGGGCAAAGGAAAATAGGGACGCAGTTCCTCATCATTGAAGTCAAAGAGCGCCTCCCGCTGCCGTTCAGCCCAATAGGGAATATCCCAGTGCTGCAGATCGGTGGCTTCAGGTGCCCCTTGGGCAGCAGCAAAGGCTTTCAGTTCTTCCAGTTCTTGCGCCGCCGCACGATAGCTGACTTGCCGCAGTTCCTCGAGGAGCTTTTCCACACTGGCCACACTATCGGCCATTTTGCTGGCAAGGCTGAGTTCAGCATAGGTGTTGAATCCCAAAAGCTGTGCCTCTTCGACCCGCAGGGCAAGGATGCGCTCAAGAATGGGACGGTTATCCCACTCCCCACTGCTGGCACGGGAAATGTAGGCGCGATAGACCTGCTCCCGCAAATCCCGCCGTTGGCTGTGCTGCATAAAGGGACCAAAGCTGGGGAAGTCGAGGGTAATGTGCCATGGCCCTGTTTCGGGGGTGGCGGTCTCAATGCCATCTTGGCGAGCGGTTTGGGCAGCCAGCGCCAGCAAGCTGGGGGGAAGTCCAGCCACTTCATCGGGTTGGGTGAGCTTGAGGCGAAAGGCCTTGGTGGCATCCAAAAGATTGTTGGAAAACTGGGTAGATAGCTCCGCCAATTCCAGTTGAATGGTGTTGAAGCGCTCTTTGGCGGCTCCTGTCAAACTGACGCCACTGTGTTCGGCGTTACGAATGGCGGCCTCAACAATGCGTTTGCGCGCAGGGGGATAGCTCTGAAAGTCTGGACTGGCAGCCAGTGCCTTAAAGCCTTCATAGAGGGGGCGCGATTGACCCAAACGGGTGTAAAACTCCACTACTTGGGGTTGAACGGCTTCGTAGGCTTGACGCAATTCGGGACTATTTTTGACGCCGGTGAGATGACTGACAATGCCCCATGTCCAACCGAGGCGATCGCTCAAACGTTCGAGGGGTTCCACTAGCCCTTCCCACGTGGGCGTGAAGGATTGCTCGAGGGTCTCTAATTCTTGGGTGAGTTCCTGCAAGAGTTGGCGCACGGCTGGCTCAACATGGCTCACCTCAATCTGATCAAAGGGGGGAAAACCATCGCCCCGCAAGAGGGGATTATCGGTGTGAGGGGAAGTCGCAATAACCATCGGTATCCTACTAACTGCGATTCGATTGCTGACGCGCTTGGGCGATCGCCTGCTTTAACTGTGCTAAGGCCAATTCTAACCGCGCTTCGGGGGCAACAGGAATCAACCCCTGAGCCGTCATCTCATGGATCTCAAAATGCAGGTGCGGACCAGTGGAGTTGCCCGTACTACCCACGAGGCCAATGACATCCCCCTGCTTCACCCATTGACCGGGATTGACAAAGCGCTGTGAGAGGTGGGCATAGAGGGTTTGGTGCTGCTCTGGCGGGTGTTGCAAAATGACGGTGAGGCCATAGCCCCCTAGCCAGTTGGACTCAACCACGCGACCATCAAAAACCGCCAACACGGGTGTGCCTTCAGGGGCGCCCAAATCCGTTCCCGAATGGAAGCGGCGATCGCCAAAAATGGGATGGATGCGCCAGCCAAAAGTTGAGGTAATGGGCACCGGAAACGGCAAGGGAAAGAGCATTTGGCCATTGTTGACCTTTAGCCAACGCAAGGGATTCGGTCCCGGAAAGGGCTGGCGTACATAGGTCGGCGCAGCCGTTTGGGCAGATGGCACAAAATTTCTTGGGTTTGCAGCCACCAAGGGGCGATGAGAAGCTGGAGCAGAAGGTGATGTAGTCGTGGGGGTCACTAGGGGTTGTGGAGCACCTTGGGCTTGGCAAATGTTGGGGGGAACGCCCTCGCTAACGATCGCTTGACAGCCTGTGGAGCGCTCTTGGATCACCACGGGGATGGAGCGGGCGGGCTTAAGGTTTTCGAGGGGTTCACTGCCAGGGGGCGGATCCACGGGTTCTGTGGAAAAAACAAGAGGCTCACTGTCCACCGGTTGAACAGGATTGACAAGGATCGGTGCAGCCGCTTCTGGTTCAGCAGGAATCGTTTCAGCAACACTCTGGCGAGTCCCCAAGGCGGTTGTCAAGAGACCTATTGTCAGCCCAAGGGCAAGGACGCGCTGCTCGATCATGGTTCACCCCATCACACGCATTCCTTCAAATTCTAGGCGCAACCTTGGGGAATGACAATCTGCTTGGCCGCAAGGGGCTAGCGATCGCGAATTTTCATATAGGTCTGAATCACTTTGAGCACCATCGGACCTGCCACAGACCCACCCCCACCACCAGAGTTTTCGGCAAAGGCAACGACCACAATTTCCGGTTTGTCTGCAGGGGCATAGGCACCAAACCAAGTGTGGTTAGGGCGAGGTGGGTCTTCCCCGGTACCACTTTTGCCGGCGATCGCCACCTCAGGAACATTTAGGGCAGCCCCTGTACCACTGGTCACCACCTGCCGTAGGCCTTGACGCAGCACTTGAATGGTAGAGGGCTTTAGGTTCAGGGATTGCCGCCAGCGATGGGGATTGTCGGAAGCAATTAGGTGCGGCCGCACTTTATAGCCCCCATTGGCAGGCACTGCAAACATGACCGCGGCTTGAAGCGGACTCACCTGCAAAGCCCCTTGACCAATGGCGGTAATCAAGGAATCGCCGTCATACCACCCCTCGCCAAAGGTTTCTTGCTTCCACTGGGGGGTTGGCACAAATCCGGGAGCTTCACCGGGTAAGTCAATGCCGGTTTTAGACCCCATTCCAAAGCGATGCGCCCAATGAATCAGGGTTTCAGGTCCAATGCGGCGCGCCACTTGACCAAAAAAGGTGTTACTACTCCATGCCATGGCACCGGCAAAGCCCAGAGGGCCAAAGCCCGCCCGGTTCCAATCGTGGAAGGCAAAGCCCCCTGTGTAGAGGGCAGGATAGGTCATCAGTACGGTATCGGGGCTAAACTTCCCTGACTCCAAGCCGGCCACCGTTGTCACGATTTTGAAGGTACTCGCGGGAGGAAACCCCTGAAGGGCACGGTTGACAAAGGGAAACTGCCGCCGTTGCAGCTCCTCCCACTGGGCTTGGGTCATGCGGCGGGCAAACCAATTGGGATCAAAGGCAGGGTAACTGGCCAGAGCCAGAATCGCTCCATCACGGGGATCCATGGCCACGATCGCCCCCGGCCGACTCCCTAGGGCTGCTTCCGCCGCTTTTTGCAAGTCCAAATCCACTGACAGCGTGATGTCATTTCCCGGTCGGGCTACCTTTTGACCCAAAATGCGGATCACTTTGCCTTGACCATCCACCTCCACCTGCTGACCACCCCATGTCCCCCGCAGTACGTTTTCGTAGGTGGCTTCGACACCCATTTTGCCCATGACATCGCCAAGGCGGTAGCCCTGATCTCGACGAGCCGCTAGTTCCTCCTCATTCAGTTCGCCGATGTAGCCAATGATGTGAGCCGCCGTTTCGCCATGGGGGTAAAAGCGCAGGGCTTCGCGGTCAATTTCCACCCCTGTCAAGAAATTGCGGTGTTCTTCAAGGGCAATGATTTGGGCTTGGCTAATCCCTTGGGCAATGCGAATCAACGAAGGAGAATTCACCCCTGCTTGCTTGACTCGCGCTTCGATCTCACTGGCAGGGATATTGAGCACCCGCGAGAGAATGTTCACCGTCTGCGGCCATTCGGGCTTTTTCGCCGCAAGGGGCCAGAGAAATACCGAGTAGGAGAACTTATTTCCCGCGAGGATCCGCCCTTTGCGATCCAAAATCTTCCCCCGCTCCGGCGGTTTGGGAATCAGGCGAATACGGTTTTCATCGGCCATCTGGCGGTTGCGATCGCCCTCGACAATTTGCAGGTAGGCCAAGCGACTCCCAATGCCCCCCAGCAAAAATACGGTCATGATCGAGAGCAATACCAAGACCCGCCCCTGTTTGCCAACCACACGATCGTAGGCTTGGTAGGTGAGGGGACGAGGGGGGCGCGTTTTTAGCATTGCCATAAGTTGCGAGGAGTTGATGAGTGATCTATGCTAATTGCCACTGTATTGCCACTCTATCAGATGCGCTAAGACCAGAGGTCAAGAATTCCGATACCCTAGAAGAAGTCTCTGTACTGCCGCTTCATGAAGCGATCGCGCTCCCGTCCCCAAGTCCAAGCCCCCAGTCAAAATCTGGACTCGTTCCTCGATGTCCTCACCAATACCGTGGGGGTGATGATCTTTGTCTGCCTCTTTGCTAGCTTGACGGCAGCGGTGTCTCCTGCTCTTGTGCGCACGCCCATTGCCCGCGAAACCCGCAAGCAGGTGTATTTCTTTGAGTGTCGTGAAAATCGCGCCCTGCCCCTTGAGGAGGATCAAGCCAGTGAGGCCATCGATCGCCACCTGCGGCGCATTACAGAAAATCCCTTTGCAGATCCCCGCCAAATTCAGCAACAACTAGAGTCCTTTCACCACCGTACCCGCTACTACGATGTGCGCCTGAGTCTGGTGCACAGCCAAGGGCAACCAATTTTGCAAACCCTTTTTGAACCCCGCGATCGCACCGCTGGGGAATCCTTTAGCACGCTGGAAAAACCCGCGTCCAACTTTCGGCGTACCATTGATCGCCTCTCCCCCAGCCGCTATTCCCTTGTCTTTTTTGTGCGTCCCGATAGCTTTGATTGTTTCCGGGCAGCTCGTGCGGTGGCTTGGCGCAGTGGCTTTGATGTCGGTTGGGAACCGATGGCGGAGGGTCGCGCCATTATCTTTGTCAGTGGCGGGGGTCGCCGTGTCACTGTGCAGTAGTCCCAAGGAGGCTAAATGCTTGCCAAACGAATTTTGCCCTGTTTGGATGTGAAGGCGGGTCGCGTCGTCAAGGGCGTGAACTTTGTCAACCTGCGCGATGCCGGCGATCCGGTCGAACTCGCCCAAGCCTACAATGCAGCGGGTGCGGATGAACTGGTGTTTCTCGATATTACGGCCACCCATGAAGAGCGGAACATTATTATTGATGTCGTCTATCGCACCGCAGATCAGGTGTTCATTCCCCTGACGGTGGGGGGTGGGATTCAGTCTCTGACCATGATCAAAGACCTGTTGCGCGCCGGAGCAGATAAAGTCAGCCTGAATTCAGCGGCAGTGCGGCAACCCGATCTCGTGAATCAGGCCAGCGATCGCTTTGGTGCCCAATGTATTGTTGTCGCCATTGATGCGCGGCGCGAACCCCATTGGGATCCTAAAAACCCCCGTTGGCAAGTCTATGTGCGCGGCGGACGGGAAGCTACGGGGCTAGATGCGATTGAATGGGCGGTGGAAATGGCTAAACGGGGTGCGGGCGAACTGCTGGTGACCAGTATGGATGCCGATGGGACACAGGCGGGCTACGACCTCGAATTGACGCGGGCGATCGCTGAGCGGGTGGAGATTCCTGTGATTGCCTCTGGGGGGGCGGGTACCTGTGAGCATATTCGCGCGGCTCTTGTGGAAGGGAAAGCAGAGGCGGCACTGTTGGCTTCGCTCCTACACTATGGCCAACTGACGATCGCCCAGATCAAGGACTATCTCCATCAGCACCAAGTGCCCGTGCGCCAAGAAGAACCCCTCCCTTGCCGATAAGCGAAGAGAGGGGCAGAGCATCAACCTAGAGGATCAAGCTAAAATGGCCAAGTCCAGTGGCTAAACTCCGGCTTGTCCACACCGTACTCGTAGGCGTAGTTGCGGGCTTCAATTTGCATGTTGCGGAATTTTTCCTTGGCATGGGCACCCGCCACTTGAAGACCGGGGAGGCGATCAATGGCATCAATGGCAAGACTAAAGCGATCAATCTCATTATTGATGGCCAACTCAAGGGGGGTGTTGATGTTGCCCTTTTCTTTGTAACCGCGCACGTGCAAATTACGGTGATTGTGACGGCGGTACGTGAGACGGTGGATCAACCACGGATAACCATGGAAGTTAAAGATAATCGGGCGATCGAGGGTAAAGAGACTATCAAAGTCGCGATCGCTCAGGCCGTGGGGGTGTTCGGTTTCCGGTTGCAGCTTAAAGAGATCCACCACATTGATATAGCGAATCTTCAGCTCTGGAAACTCCTGCCGCAGGAGGGCGATCGCCGCCAACGCCTCTTGGGTGGGAATGTCCCCGGCACTGGCCATCACCAGATCGGGTTCACAGCCTTGATCATTGCTGGCCCAATCCCAAATGCCTAGCCCCTTCGTGCAGTGGATAATCGCCTGATCCATCGTCAAGTACTGCAAGTGCAACTGCTTGTCGGAGACAATCACATTCACATAGTTTTTGCTCCGCAGGCAGTGATCCGCCACCGACAGCAGTGAGTTGACATCAGGCGGTAAGTAAATGCGCGTAACCTTTGCACTCTTGTTGCAGACAATATCCAAAAATCCCGGATCCTGGTGAGTGAAGCCATTGTGATCCTGCCGCCACACCGTGGACGTAATCAGCAGGTTCAACGAGGCCACATCCGCCCGCCACGAGAGTTCATTGCAGATGCTCAACCATTTGGCATGTTGGTTAAACATCGAGTCAATGACATGGACAAAGGACTCATAGGTGGAGAAGAACCCATGGCGACCCGTCAGCAGATAGCCCTCCAGCATCCCCTCCATGGTGTGCTCGCTGAGCATTTCAATGACGCGACCATTAGGGGACAATTCACCGCCATCGGCGTCCTCCTCAAAGTATTCCGCAATCCAGAATTTCTTGCTGACCTCGTAAATGGCATTGAGCTTATTCGAGGTATTTTCATCGGGACCAAAGACACGGAAATTGGTCATGTTATTGCGCATCACATCCCGCAGGAAGACTCCAAGGGGACGGGTATTTTCCACCTCAATTTGGGCGGGTTTCTCAAACGTAATGCCGTACTGCCGAAAGTCGGGCATTTTCAAATCCTTGCGCAATAGCCCACCATTGGCGTGGGGATTCATGCCCATACGGTAGTTGCCGGTTGGCGCCAAGGCTTTGAGTTCAGGACGAAATGTGCCATTCTCATCAAAGAGTTCTTCGGGGCGGTAGCTGCGCAGCCAATTTTCAAGGAGCTTAAGGTTTTCAGGGTTGGTGTGGACATCGGCCATGGGCACTTGGTGTGCTCGCCAGAAGCCTTCCACTTTGTGGCCATTCACTTCCGCGGGGCCTGTCCACCCTTTGGGGGTACGCAGCACAATCATCGGCCAACGGGGTAAGGTGGTAACGCCCTCTTGCCGAGCCGCCCGTTGAATCTCCTTAATTTTAGTCACGCAGTAATCGAGGGTGGCGGCCATTGCTTGGTGCATTGAGGGGCGATCGGAACCTTCCACAAAGCAGGGTTCATACCCTAAACCGCGGAAGTAGCTTTCCAAATCTTGATGGGGAATGCGTGCCAGAATCGTCGGGTTGTTAATCTTGTAGCCATTCAAGTTGAGAATCGGCAAGACTGCCCCATCGCGCGCCGGGTTGAGGAATTTATTGATGTGCCATGAGGTGGCCAAAGGCCCCGTTTCTGCTTCCCCATCGCCAACCACTGCCGCCACAATTAAATCAGGATTGTCAAAGGCAGCACCACAGGCATGGGAGAGGACATAGCCCAATTCTCCCCCTTCGTGTATCGAGCCGGGCGTTTCTGGGGTGCAGTGGCTGCCAATGCCACCGGGGAAGGAGAACTGCTTGAAGAATTTTTTGAGGCCGTGGGCATCCTCACTAATGTTGTGGTAAATCTCGGTGTAACTGCCTTCAAGGTAAACAGGTGCCAAAACCCCCGGTGCCCCATGACCGGGACCCGCTAGGAAAATCACCTCCTGTTGGTACTTTTTAATAATGCGATTGAGGTGAAGGTAGCAAAAGGACAGACCCGGACTCGATCCCCAGTGACCAAGGAGGCGTTTTTTGATGTGTTCAGGCTTGAGGGGTTCCTTGAGTAGGGGGTTATCGAGCAAATAGATCATGCCCACGGCCAGATAGTTACAGGCACGGAAGAAGGCATCCATGGCCTCAACTTCACTATCACTCAAGGGCTGTCCTTGAATCGTGGCGCGAGCAGAACCAAAAGCATGAATATCAGCGGTGAGTTCGGTGGGACGGGGAGGAGAGCTAACCATACAGTATCCTCGTCAAGTCAGCATGAGTATCAAGAAAATCAACCGAGATCATATAGATCAAAGTGCTAACGGCGTTGATCAAGAATCCACGAATTGCCTACTTACTAATCGAGACACATCCTAAACTATCGTCTTTAGCCTACAGCCCCATCCTAGGATGCTGAAACGGCTAGGCTCGCAAATGCGCTAGATTTTTTAACGTTGATTCAATTCAGTAAACTTCCCAATGCCTGAGCAATTTATGCGGCAACTTCTGGGGGCAGGGGGAGGCGAAAGAGCTGACAGGCGTTGAGGGTGGTTTGCTGTTCTAATTCCAAGAGGTCACATTGTCGCAGACGGGCGACGGCTTCAGCCACAAAGCGCACATAGCTGGGTTCATTGCGTTTTTCGCCGCGTTTGGGCACAGGGGCAAGGAAGGGGCAATCCGTTTCCACCAGTAGGCGATCGCTGGGAACCATTTGTGCCGAGGCATGGATTTGTTTGGCGTTCTTAAACGTGACGGTGCCGCTAAAGCTGATAAAAAGACCCAGATCGAGAAACCACTCCGTTTCTTCGGGGGTACCGCCCCAGCAGTGCATCACTCCTTGCACCGGCCCGCGATCGCGCACAAACTGTTGAAGTAGATCCCGCGCGGCAGCGGCTGCCTCCCGACAGTGGATAATCACTGGCAGATTCAAGCTGTGGGCAACCTCCAACTGTGCCCAAAAGGCCGCTTCCTGTTCTTCGCGATTCGTGGCTTTGTAAAAATCTAAACCTGTTTCGCCAATGGCCACCACCTTGGGTTCACTGGCGGCAAGGCGGGCAATTTTTTCCTTGAGATCCGGCTGCCACTGCTCTGTATCTAGGGGATGGAGACCCACTGCCATAAAGAGTTCGGGAAACTGCGCGGCAAGGCGCTGAATGGTGGGAAATTCACTGGGTTCAACGCAGGAGTGAACCAGCCGCACCACTCCCGCCGATCGCCAGCGTTCAGCCACTGAGTCCAGATCGGATGCGTACTCTGGAAAGTTGAGATGGACGTGGGTATCCACCAACATGGGGATTAGGCAGCCGGTTGCAGCGTTTTGTTGAGGATACGGGTCAGCCGCGCTTTACGACGGGCACCGGTGTTGCGATGGAGCACACCGCGCTTAACCGCTTTGTCAATTTTGCTAAAGGCCAAGTTGAGTCGCTGCTGGACTTCCGCCAGTTTTTCCGGAGTGGGATCGGCAGCATACTGACTAATAGCCGTCAAGTAGTTTTTAATCAGCGTCCGCACTGCCGAGCGATAGGCTTTGTTGCGAAGACGGTTGCGCTCAGCAATTTGGGCACGTTTAGCGGCAGATTTGATGTTAGCCACAGGTCACCTGATGATCAATCACACGTTAAGAACAAATAACCATTATAACCGTTGACTGAGCGATCGCAAGATCTTGGCCGCCAGCATTGCCGCCCCAAAGCCATTGTCAATATTGACGACACCAATGCCGGGGGCACAGGAGTTGAGCATTGTCAGTAGCGCTGCCAAACCGCCAAAATTCGCGCCATAGCCAATACTGGTGGGTACAGCAATCACGGGTACCGAGACTAGCCCCGCCACCACACTGGGCAGTGCCCCCTCCATGCCCGCAACCACAATGAGCAGGGCCATCTCCTCTAGGCGATCGCGCACACTCAACAGCCGATGAATTCCCGCCACCCCCACATCCCAAAATCGCTCAACCCCAAATCCTGACAGTTGCAACGTCACTGCTGCCTCTTCGGCCACGGGTAGATCCGCTGTGCCGGCACAGACCAAGCCCACCGGCAGGGGAAACTGCGGCGGCAAAATGGGGGCTGTACTGCAAATCCGTGCCTTTTCAAAATAGTGCAGTCCACCAACGCGCGATCGCAGCGCCTCAAACACCTCAGAGGAAATGCGCGTGGCCATCACACAGGGATAGTGGGGACGCATCCGCTGCAAAATCTCGACAATCTGCTGCGGGGTTTTGCCGGGTCCCCAAATCACCTCTGGAAAGCCGGTGCGCTGCTGCCTTTGGTGATCAATGCGTGCAAAATCGCCAATGGGTTCGTAGGACAGGTGTTGCAGTTGGCGATAGGCGGTCTCTACGCTCAGTTGTCCTTGGGCAACTGCCGTCAAAATTTGCCGCAGTGAGTCGGGCATTTAGCCTCCAATTCCCAAGCGACCCGCTAGCCCCGGCGCCATCGGGATCAAGGTAGCGGCCATCAGGAACAACAGCAGCAGACCAAGACCAGCACGGGTATCATCGGGTTCGGTGATCTCATCGAGACTGGGCTGATCCATATCCCGCTGCAACAGCAGAATCACCAACGCCCAATACAAGGCCAAGGGGTTGACGATCGCCACCAAGCCCAAGACCACAAGGGTAATAATCGTCAGTCGTTTGGCGGTTTTGGTACCGTAAATGGCTTGAATAATCCGCCCCCCATCCAGTTGTCCTGCGGGCATCAAGTTCAAGGCCGTCATGATCAAGCCCAGCCAGCCCAAAATCACAAAGGGATGCACCACCACCACTTCACTTTGCAACTGCTGCCCCAAAAAGAGCTTGGCGATCGTCCCCACCAAAATCGAGCCTTGGAAAAAGAGGGTCGGCACCTCTAACCCCTGACTCGTGGGCGAGAGAACAAGGCCAATGGCCAACAGCAGCAGCGAAACACTACCAGCCGCGATCGCCCCTGCTGCACCAATGTCAAAGAGTTGACTGCGATTGGCAAGGAAGGATTCAATGCGGGTCATGGCTCCAAAAGTCCCCAACTGCCACGCGGGTAAAAAGATGGGCGGCCCCAAGCGTGCCCGATAGCGTTTGGCCATTAGCCAGTGACCCCCTTCCCGTATAGCGGCAATGCCAAAGAGACCCAAGGCAAAGGGGAGCGATCGCTGGAAGAGGCCAGTGGTTGGATTTCCCAGTAAGCTAAACCCCTGCAGGATGGCACTGGTCTCGAGACAGGTTCCAAGGGTGGCCACCGCCAAGAAAACCGCTGCCAGCTTCTGAAGATTGCCCGAGCGAATTGGTTCGGTCGTCATTGGTAAAATCACGACCATCGGCTTGCCCTCCCCATTGGCCACCATAAAAAGGCGATAGCGATCGGGCAAGGCGGCCTGTAGGCGTTCAGTGAGTTGCTGATGCACCACTTTGGCCTCTCCCCGCAGATTCCCCGGGCAGATCACGCCCCCTTTGTAGGGAATGTAGTCGGTGGCGAAGTAGGTATCCACGCTAAAGATACTTTGAATGGCTTGTAGGTCTTCGGCGGGAAGGCTGGGTCGTGCAGTAGGCTGGGCTGGGGTCGTCTGCTCTGTGGTGGCTTGCTCTAGTTCCGAACGGCCAGAGGGAGCAGAGGGTAGGGGCAATTCGGCGGTGGCCGCCAGCGATCGCAACCAACGGCCAAGGGCAACATAGGCCACAATCGAGAACACCAGCCCAAAGAGCACGGCAGCAAAGTTAATCACAATCCCAAAGCTGAGGCTGCCAAAAACCACTAGCCAAGGGAGCATCAGGACAAGGGTTTGCAGCCAAGCCACAATCCCCAGCTTGCCGTAGGGCAGGTTGCGGTACAGTCCCCACGCCAGTAGGGCGATCGCCCCCGCCAATAGGCCTACCGTAATAATCATGCGTTACCTCCCGCGTTTGCAAACGTTAGCGCGTGGCCATAGTGGTCAGTTGGGTCAGAACTTGACTGGCACGCTCTGTAAATTGCTGCATACCATTGGCATCAAAGCCCCGCTGTGACAATAGAGCCAAATCGTAGATATACTGACACAGCTTTTCGACCAATGCACCCGTTTCTGAGGTGCCGCTGGTTTGAATAATCGTGCCTTGGTTGAGGCTGAGGAGATTTTGCACCAAGGGATGGGCGGTATTGACAACCAAGATATGCTCCTCTGGCAACTGCGCATTGGGTTGCTGCTGCATCATCGCCATCATCTCCTGCATCCGCCGACTGGTTTCGGGCAACAGGATCATTGCCGGGGGGGCATCGGCCTTGAGGGCCTCGGTGCGAATGGTCAGTTTCGGCTTTTTCAGCACAGATTCAAAGAGCGCCTTGATCTGCTCACTGCGGGTTTTGTTGGTAGCTGGGTCAATGATTTCGCTCTCTTTGCTCTTGTCAATCAGGGTTTCATCCAGTTCAGCGTCCACCCGCAGAAACTTGACATCGCGGTAATTTTGCTCCAGCCACGGCACAAAGTGGGTATCAATGAAACTGTCCATAAACAGGACTTCAATCCCTTGGCTTTTAAGCAGTTGCACGTAGGTGGCTTGGTTCACCTCATCGGTGCAGTAATAGACGCGCTTGCCTTGGCGCTCTTGGTTGCGCTCGAGGTACTCCTTGAGGGTGGTGTAGGTTTTGCCATCCACTTGGATGCCCCCCTCACTGGCCCAGACATCCTCGCTCTCTTTGGAGATGAGTTCGGCCGTGGTGCGGTAGATGAGAATATCTTCCACCTGCTTTTTGAACTTCTCATCGTTGATGGAACCGAATTTGACAAAGGTGCCCAAGTCTTGCCACGAGCGTACGTAGGCCGCCGGGTCTTCGCGGTATAGCTCCTTCAGGCGATCGCCCACCTTTTTGGCAATGTAGTCGGCAATTTTGCGCACCGTGCGATCGTTTTGCAGGAAACTGCGGGACACATTCAGGGGAATGTCGCTGCTGTCAATGACCCCCCGCAAAGGCAGCAAAAAGCGCGGGATCACCTCTTCACAGTTATCGCTGACAAAGACTTGGTTGCAGTAGAGCTTAATTTGCCCCTTGCTGACATCAATATCGGGGCGCAGCTTTGGAAAGTAGAGAATGCCATTCACCACAAAGGGATAGTCGGTATTGAGGTGAACCCAAAGCAGCGGGTCTTCTTGAAAGGGATAGAGATAGCGGTAAAACTCGAGATAGTCTTCTTTGGTGAGGCTATTGGGGGCACTCTTCCAAGGGGCAATTTGTTTATTAATTTGCTCACCCTCTAGCTTAATTGGCACCGGCAAAAAGTCACAGTATTTGCGCACCAATTCACGAATGCGGCCGGGTTCTAGGTACTCCAACTCACCCTCTTGCAGGGTTAGGGTGACGGTTGTCCCAACACTGGTGCGCTGACCATCGGAGAGGGTAAATTCAGTGGAACCATCACAGGTCCAATGCACGGGGACAGCACCTTCGCGGTAGGAGAGGGTATCAATTTCCACCCGTTCTGAGACCATGAAGGCGGAGTAAAAGCCAAGGCCAAAGTGACCAATGATTGCGTCTTCCCCTTCCCCTTTGTACTTTTGAACGAATTCTTCGGCACTGGAAAAGGCCACTTGGGTAATGTATTTTTTGACTTCCTCGGCGGTCATGCCAATGCCGTTGTCGGCGATCGCCAGCTTTTTGTTTTCTTTGTCAATCGTGATCGTCACTTCCGGGTGATCCACATCGCCGCTATATTCCCCAGAACGTGCCACCATCCGCAGTTTTTGGATTGCATCTACCGCATTGGAGACCAGTTCCCGCAGGAAAATCTCATGATCGGAGTAGAGCCACTTTTTAATGATTGGAAAAATGTTCTCAGTATGGATTGAAATGGTTCCCTGTTCCAACATGATGCTTCCCGTGAGTGTATTCTTGGTCAGACAACCTCTAGTGTATCGGTAGGGGTTGCCCTTGCTGGTGGTGGAAAACCGATCTCTCCATCGCCTCCCAAAGAGTGACAATGACGGTATTGGCCATCAGAAATCCTTCTGGCTGGGTCAAGTGCAGGCGATCGCCCGTCAAAGAAAGTGTCTCTGGAGACATGTTTGCCGCTGCTGCTTGTAGGGCTTCAACCCACGACATCGGAAATTCATCCGCCAGAGCAGTTAAAGAGAGGCCATCCCTGAGGCGCAAGCCCAGCATGAGGGTTTCCAACCAGCGATCCCACTGGGCATCTGGACTGACTTGATTGAGGCTCTCGGGTAAACTTTGCAGCCATTGATAGTATTCACGGCGGGTACGCGGACGGCTGAGGCGACGATGCCCGAGATAACTGGTGGCGCCCATGCCAAAGCCATAGTAGGGTTGATTGCGCCAATACACTTGATTGTGACGACAGGCAAACCCCGGTCGGGCATAATTGGAAATTTCGTAGTGATCGTAGCCCGCTGCGGTTAAGATTTCGTGGCCAAGGCGATAGGCAGCGGCGGCCTGTTCTTGGGTGGGTAGGGGGGCTGCTTCGGGTTGATAGCGTTTGCTGAAGACGGTTTTTGGCTCAATGATCAGGTCGTAGATGGATAGATGGGTAGGGTTGAGGGCGATCGCTTGCTCTAGGGAGCGTTGCCAACGCTGCAGGGATTGATTCGGTAGCCCCAAAATGAGATCCATGCTCCAATTTTCCACCCCAACCTCGTGAATCAGAGCCACTGCACGCTCAACATCGGTCACATCGTGACTACGGCCACACACTTGCAATAGCTCATTGTCAAAGGCCTGTACACCCAAGCTGACGCGATTCACCCCTACCCTGAGATAGGCCTGCAATTGTTTTAAGTCAAATGTCCCCGGATCCATTTCCATGGAAATTTCTGCCCCTTGGGCAATGCCTATTTGGCGATCGAGGGCTTCCAGCAGTTGGCCAATGTATTGAGGCGGGACTAGAGACGGTGTTCCCCCCCCAAAAAAAATCGTTTGGAGTGGTGGCGGCTCAGCAGGGGTGTGGGCAATTTCTTGACAGAGTGCAGCCACATACTCTTGGATAAGTGACTCTGCCAGCGTCGGAGAATCTCCCACTACCGTAATCGGAAAGTCACAGTAGAAGCAGCGGCGCCGACAAAAGGGCAGATGAATGTATGCGGCTCTAGTCATTGTTTTCTTAACTGGTTTGTGATGAAATCTGGTCAGGCAGCCGACCTTTGGCAACCAATAACTCCCATGCCCGCAAAACAGCGACCAAATCAGAGGCAAGGCGGTATTCATTGGCTTCAGCAAAGCGCACCGTTGCGGTGGGGGTCGAGACGAGATGAATAGGCACCGGTCGCTCTAGGGGTGTGGGTACAAAGTCAAAGCCATTGAAGCGCTCAAACCGGCGATCGCTCAACCATTGATTAAATTGACTGACTTGAGCAGGTGTCACTGTGCGTAGGGTGCGGCTGAGGGTTTCCCCGCGAGCATTGGTGGTTTGCTGCACAATCCGACCATCG
Source organism: Thermosynechococcus sp. HY213 (assembly GCF_031460975.1). NCBI lineage: Bacteria > Bacillati > Cyanobacteriota > Cyanophyceae > Acaryochloridales > Thermosynechococcaceae > Thermosynechococcus > Thermosynechococcus sp. HY213. Next base: position 103,506 of record NZ_JAVKVB010000008.1, read on the forward strand.
TTATAAAGCAGTGTCGTTGTCGTTACGGGTAGACGGCTCCCAGAGGCATCACTTTGCCGAATCACGCGAAAACTCACGCCCTCAGGAAGGGGGGGCGGCAACTCCTCTGGACTCAGGCGTTGGGGGCGCTGAATGAGGGTGCCGATCATCCGACTGCCAGCGGCATCCCAAAGAATCAGGGAACCACTGTGATTGCTGCGATAGACCCACTGCTGGGGGTAAGGCGCCTTGGGATTTGTCAGGGTAATTTCCCAACCGGGGGTTAAACGCTCAGCACAATCCACCCGCAATCCCCCCAAGCCCAAACAGCCATCAGACCAAACTTTGGGCTGAACTTGAACCACGCTAATTTGCTCTGGTTCCTCACCAAACTGCTCGGCAGCGATCGCGATCGCCCGCGTAATGATCTCTGGAGCTGGTGTTGCTGCTTGCACCACAAGAGGCACTGCCACTGCCAAGAGGGATGTCCAACCATTCATTAACAAAGTCTCTACCCTTTGACCATCATCATAAAAAAAGACCGCCCCCGATGAAGAGGCGGTTCCTTTAACTAAACGCTAGTTAGCGTTGCTCTAGAAATTAGCCGTTGATGCTAGGAGCAATCATGGCCACAGGAGCAGACTCAGCGCTGGCCAAGTCGAGGGGGAAGTTGTGAGCATTACGCTCGTGCATCACTTCCATACCCAAGTTGGCACGGTTGATGATGTCAGCCCAGGTGTTGATCACGTTGCCTTGAGCATCGACAACGGAGTGGTTGAAGTTGAAACCGTTGAGGTTGAAGGCCATCGTGCTGATACCCAGAGCGGTGAACCAGATACCGATCACCGGCCAAGCGGCGAGGAAGAAGTGCAGCGCACGGCTGTTGTTGAAGCTGGCGTATTGGAAGATCAAGCGACCAAAGTAACCGTGGGCAGCCACAATGTTGTAGGTTTCTTCCTCTTGACCGAATTTGTAACCGTAGTTTTGAGACTCGGTTTCGGTGGTTTCACGGATCAAGCTGGAGGTCACCAGAGAACCGTGCATGGCGGAGAACAGAGCACCACCAAAGACACCAGCCACACCCAGTTGGTGGAAGGGGTGCATCAGGATGTTGTGCTCCGCTTGGAACACCAGCATGAAGTTAAAGGTACCAGAGATACCGAGGGGCATCCCGTCAGAGAAGCTGCCTTGACCAATGGGGTAGATCAAGAACACAGCGGTAGCGGCAGCCACAGGAGCGGAGTAGGCCACGCAGATCCAAGGCCGCATACCGAGGCGGTAGCTGAGTTCCCACTCACGACCCATGTAGCAGAAGACACCGATCAAGAAGTGGAAGATAATCAGCTGGTAAGGGCCACCGTTGTAAAGCCACTCATCAAGGGAAGCAGCTTCCCAGATGGGGTAGAAGTGCAAGCCAATGGCGTTGCTGGTGGGCACCACTGCACCCGTGATGATGTTGTTGCCATAGAGCAAGGAGCCAGCGACAGGCTCACGAATGCCATCGATGTCCACAGGGGGAGCAGCGATGAAAGCAATCACGAAGCAGATGGTAGCAGCGAGCAGAGTGGGGATCATCAACACACCGAACCAGCCCACATAGAGGCGGTTGTTGGTGCTGGTAACCCAGCTACAAAATTGCTCCCACAGGTTCAGTTGCTCGCGACGTTGTAAAACAGTCGTCATAGTGATAAGTCCTGTTGAACAAGATGAATGAATGTTACAAACCGTTTACACTCCCAAATCGAGTCCCTGAGAGGCCTCAGGCGCACCCGCTGGCGTTGTGCAACGGAATGTAACCTCATATTAACCAATCTCTCAGGAAAATGTAAAGGGTTGTGTCTGAATTTTATATTTTGTTAATGATTTCTCAGGGATCAGGGGTGGTCACGCGCGATCGCCAGTGAAGAGTTAGCGGCGCCGCCACCAGACAAAAATGGCAGAGCCAAACCCGACAAGGGGCAACAGAAAGACACTGATAATCTCTAGCCAGCGACTGGTGGTGACATTGAGTTGCAGGCGGCGATTGGTGGTTTCGCGCGGCCGAATCGAGAGTGCCTTTTGGTCGCGATCGCCCAACCAGAGCACGGAATTGACAAAGAGATCACTATTAATCCCTTGGTAGGCAATCACGCCATCGGTGGCGAATTCCGAATCCCCAAAGACCACCAAGCGGGCTTCCTTCGGTGGGTTATCACTCAACTGACGGGTAATCGCTACACCAATCGGCAGCGGCCCTTTGGTATCGACACCTTCAGTGAATTCAAGGTTGCCCGACTGCCAGTCGGTTTCCGCCCAAGTTTGCGGGCCCGAGAGGGCAATTTCCACAATGTCATCATCCTTCACAGGATCAATGCGAATGGCTTGCGCGCGGGGAAAGACACTCGGACCTTGGGCAAAGCGTTGAGTAATCGGGTGATTGCCATAGGTGGTGACAATAATCGTATCGGGACCGAGTCCCACCTGTTGACCCACACCAGAGCCGTCAATCACCCAGCGATTATCGAGGGTGAGTCCCCAGTTTTTCAGTAAATCATCCAGACCGGCGTTGACATCGACATCGAGCATTAGCAAAAGGCTACCACCCCGATTCAGGTACGCCTTGAGCAGATCTTGCTCCAGACGCAAAAAGGGTTGCCGCGGTCCAGCGACCACAATGACATTCGCATCCTCAGGAATTTTGCCCTTCTCCAGCAAATTCAGGGGCAGGAGTTCCACATCTCGCTGTTCGAGGAGTTTAGCCACTTCACTGAGACTGGCGGAGCCACCTGTGAGGGGAAGTTCATTGTGCCCCGTAGTGAAATAGGCACGGATCGTGCGATCGCTCGTCACCCGAATCAGGGCAGGGGTGAGGTTACTTTCGGAAAGGTCTTCATCAATGCGCTGCGTTTTCTCGCCCGCCACAACAATCACTTGCCCCACTTGAGTCACGTTGTACTTTTTAGCAAGGGCGGGTTGCTCTTGGGGGTCAATGAACTCAAATGAAAACTGGTTGTTGGCCTGACGGCGGTACTGTTCCAACAACAGGCGATCGCGACTGGCAGCATTGGCATCAAACACCAATACCCGCACCGGCTGATCCAAAGTTTGCAGAACATCACGGGTTTCTGCCGCTAGGGTAAAGGCACGGTTTTCGGTGAGATCGATTTCAACACTGTAGCGATCGGCCAAAAAATTGACGATGCCCAATAGAGCAATCACCGCAATCACAGTCAGGATGGCATTCGTACTGGTTTGGGTGGAACGCCGCCCCCAAAACCCTGTGGAGACACGACTTTGCTGGATCAGCCACAGCAGTAGGGCAATCCCCCCCAAAGCTAAAAGGCTCAAGGGTAACCAATTCCAGCGATTGGTGACGATGCCAGCACTCAAGCCAGCAATGATCAAAAGTGGCGCCGCCCACAGCAATACCGTGGTCAATTGTTCGGGTGAGCCTAGGGCAAAGCGTTTCATGACCGGTACCCCCTAATTGCGCTGGTAACGAAAGGCATCAATGGACTGTGCCGTGAGGAAAATGCCGAGGAAAATATAACTACCAAAGACAACAAGACTACTGCTGCGAAAAATTCCCCGTGTCAGGTTGGTAAAGTGCTCTAGGGGTGAGACGTAGGTGAGGATATCACTGAGATTCCCGCCGGTATTTTTAGCCAAGACATCCAGCACCCAAAGAATCAGCAACACCGCAAATCCCAAAATGGCCGCCAAGATCGTGCTATCCGTCAACGATGAGAGAAACATCCCCAAGGAGAGAATGGCTGCTGCTAAAAGAATCAATCCGCCATTGCCCGCCAGAATGAGCCAAGGGGAGAGGGGGGGCGTACTCTGCTGGAGCGCCACAAACTGATAGACAATCACGGGCAGCAACAGCGTGGTATAAAACGTGAGCACTGCCAAGAGTTTACCCGTTGCCACACACCAGTTCGTAATCGGTGAGGTGGCTAAAAGTTCGAGGGTGCCGCGTTTGCGTTCTTCGGTGTACAGTCCCATCGAGAGCATGGGCAAAATGACTTGGGAAATGGAGCCGAGGAGTCCAAGGAAACTTTCGAGGATGAGCTTGGGAACGTCAATGGCTTGGCTCGGCGCCCCAAACTGTTGTTGCAGCAAATCCTGCTGAGCCACTTGGCTAATAATTGTCGTCATCACAACGAGGAAAAACAGGCCGCTGAGCAGCCAGAACACCCCGGCAATCACATAGTAGAAGGGGGCACTAAAGTAACTCTGGAGTTCGCGGCGATAGATGGCAAGAATGTTAGCAAGGAGGACACGCAGCCCGTGGAGGGAAACGCTAAGCACGGGCTTCTTCGGTGGTATCGCTGGGTTCTGCGGTGGGTTCATCGGTCGTTAGCTTCAAGAACACCTCCTCTAGGTTGGCACGGGAGCGGCGCATTTCAAAGAGTTGCACCCCATTTTGGACAAGGAGACTGGCGAGATCGGCACCGATTTCTGAAGGACTACTGACCTGAAGTTGCTGTCGCCCTTGGGGAGTGCTATTGCCCCATGTGATCTGTTGCAGAGCAGGCAACTGTTGGAGGAGGGATTCAATAGCGGCGCGATCGCCCACGAGTTCGAGGTCATAGGTGTAGCTACTGCTGAGGCGTTGCAGCAGTTCATCCAGTTGGCCAATGCCCGCCACTTCGCCTTTATTGATAATCACGGCGCGATCGCAGGTCATGCTCACTTCCGCCAAAATATGGGTAGAAAGGATCACTGTATGCTGCCCCGCCAAGTTTTTAATCAGGTTGCGCACCTCAATAATTTGCCGCGGATCGAGACCCACCGTGGGTTCATCCAGAATGATGGCTGGCGGATCATGAACGATCGCTTGGGCAATGCCGACCCGCTGCCGATAACCCTTCGAGAGTTTGCGAATAATGGTGCGTTGCCGATCCCAGAGGCCGCAGCTTTTGAGGGCATATTCCACCCGCTGGGGGCGATCGCCCGCACTGACGCCCTTGATGCGAGCCACAAAGTGCAAATAGCCCGCCACCGTCATTTCCGTATAGAGGGGGGGATTTTCTGGCAGATAGCCAATGCGCTGCCGCACCGCCATCGGATTCGTGTGGACTTCATAGCCTGCAATAGATGCTGTGCCACTCGTTGCCGGTAGATACCCCGCCAAAATCCGCATTGTGGTGGTTTTGCCTGCGCCATTGGGGCCAAGGAGACCGAGAATCTCACCACTGGCCGCTGAAAAGCTGACATCCCGCAGCGCGACGGTTGTACCGTAAACCTTGGTCAGGTGTTCGACCTGAATCATGGCGTTTCCTCAACTCGTTCTACGGGAAACATTGACACACAATATAGCCGTTTTCCTCATCAAATACTGAGGACTTGGATAGTGGTATTTTGGGGCAGATTGGCTGCCGATAGACTGAGGGAGGCACCCCCACTGCGGCGAACCGGGGTTCCCTCCATAACTTTCAAAAAGTCCTCTAGCCCCGTCAGATCACAATTATTGGGGTCAGCCGCTGCCGTGCGATAGTGGGAAGGAATGACCAAACGGGGTTGCAAAACTTCAATGGCTGCCTTGGCCTCCTCAGCCCTATAGGCTTTGTCACTTCCTCCCACTGGCACAATCATCACATCAGGCCGTCCCATGAGAATGCGTTGTTCAATCGTGATCGGCATGGCAATGCCGCCCATATGCAAAAGATTGATGCCCCCCTGCTGCCAGCGCCAAACCACGTTGACGCCAAAGCGCAAGCCACCGACGCGATCATGACTGGTGCGGATGCCCTGAATACTCAAACCATTGACTTTATAGGAACCGGGTTGAAAAAGCAGTTTAGGCCGACCGGGTAAGCCTTCGATGTAACCCTCGTCCAGGAGGCGACTGCTAATCATGACAATATCCGCAGTGACACGGGGAGGCCGCAATCCTTTGGTGCAACCAATGGGACGGAAGGGATTCACCAGTACCCGCTGACCACTGCCGGTGAAGAGAAAGCAGGTGTGGCCAAACCATTGCAGAGAGAGACCCCCCCCTTGGGCATGGGCTGCCCAGTGTCCACTCAGGCTGGCGATCGCCCCAATTTGTGCCCAACGCAAGAACTGCCGCCGTTCCATTTTCTCTCCCCACACTCCTATTTCCAGCTCAGTGTACCGAAAAGTGGCTGGCTCACAATGATGGACTGGACAGCCGTCGCAAAAAGTTCCGTAGCAGGTCTTTGCCGCAGGTGGTGAGAATGCTCTCCGGATGGAATTGCACCCCTTCCAGCGTCGGATAGTGGCGGTGGCGCACCCCCATAATCAGGCCATCCTCTGTCCAAGCCGTAATTTCCAATAGATCAGGGCAACTGTCACGATCAATAACAAGGCTGTGGTAGCGGGTTGCGGTAAAGGGTTGGGGCAAGTCTTGGAACACCCCCACACCACTGTGGTAAATTTCTGACGTTTTGCCGTGCATGAGGGTTGGTGCGAGCGTCACCGTGCCGCCAAAAACTTCACCAATTGCTTGATGTCCCAAGCAAACCCCCAAGATGGGTAGTGTGCCAGCATAGGTGCGGATCAGGGCTTTAGAAATTCCAGCGTCCGCAGGGCGACCCGGACCAGGAGAAATCACAATACCCGCAGGGGCGAGGGCAGCGATCTCATCGAGGGTGATCTTGTCGTTGCGAAAGACGCGCAGATCCGCAGCAACTGGGAACTCCTGCGCTAGCTCTCCTAGGTACTGCACAAGGTTGTAGGTGAAGCTGTCGTAGTTATCAATAACGATAAGCAAGGGGGCAACGTCCTCTATCTTTTTTATTCTTTATGATCCTACTACCCAGAGGTTTTCTGAATGGTACGGCTCTCCTGTCGCGGACACGCTTTTGAACCTGTGGCAGCGGTGGTGTTTGATAAGGATGGCACCCTCGCAGATGTTGCTGAGTACTTGAAAGAGCTGGCGATCGCCCGCGCTGCGGCAGTTGCTGATCATTTCCCCAATCTCAAGCAATTGTTGCTCCAAGCCTTTGGTGTAAGGGGGGAGCACTTGGATGCAGGGGGATTGCAAGCTGTAGGAACACGGCAGGAGAATCTGATTGCCGCAGCAGCCCTTGTTGCCAGCCAAGGGGTTTCATGGATTGCCGCCCTAGAGCTGGTGAGTGCCGCCTTTGAAGCAGCAGAGCTAAAATTTACAACCAAAGCAGCGTTAACTCCTCCCCTGCCGAGGGTGATTGAATTGGTACAACAGTTGCATGGAATGAACTGTGCCTTGGCGATTATTTCTGGCGATCGCAGGTCGGAAATCGAGGCTTTTTTAGACACCTATCACCTGAAGCCCTTTTTCCAATGCTGGCAGGGGGGAGATGAACCACCCACGAAGCCCGATCCGCAGGTACTCCTGAGGGTGTGCGATCGCCTTGGGGTGCGACCCGATCAAACCGTGGTTATTGGCGATGCCGATAGTGATGGCCTCATGGCACAGCAGGGGGGGGCAGCGGGCAGCATTGGTGTTACGTGGGGTTGGCATCGGCCACCAGTGCTCAATTACTGTGATTGCATCCTTGCCTCACCCTTGGAGATGCAGATTAGTGCTGACTGAGAACTAATTAGACTCAGTGGTGATTGAGGGTTACTCGCAATGAGTCAAGCATAATTAAGGCGGTAGTGCAGATAAACCTCATTGCCCACGGGCAAGACATTCAGGAGCGTCAACCTCCCTGAGAAGGCAATCTCCTCTGGATAGAGGCTAGGCGCTACCGACCCTAGGAGGAGGGGGCAGAGGGTCAACCACAATTCGTCAATGGCAGCCATCTGCAACAGGGAGGCGAAAAGCTGTCCTCCTCCCAACACGGCCAAGGTTTGTACACCAGCCCCTTGAATGTGCCTAAACGCCTGTGGCCAGTCAATCTCCGCCACCCCAGCAGACCAACAGTGATCAAAGGCAGTGGATCCTTGCCAGCGGCTGGCGCCTTTCTCGGTGGTCAGCAAAGCGCGCGAAATGGGCTGGCGAAAGAAGGGAAGATTGAAGTCTAATTCACCACGGGCAGAGCAGACAATTTGCAGCGGTTGGGGCGATCGCCCTTGGTGCTCACGCTCAGCAATCAGATGGGGAGACTGAAGGCGCATCGCTGTCCCCCCCAAACGCAATGTTGTCGCCCCAAAGAGTACCGCATCCACCTGTGCCACCTGCTGCTCAAGGTGCTGAAAGTCATAGGCCGAGGCAATGCGCTGACCCAAAGCATCGGCACGAGCAAGGCGGCCATCTAAACTACTGGCCAAAACTGCAATGGTGTAGGGGCGATAACTATTGGGTTGACTCAATGGAGCATCACTTTTTCCGTTGCTGCAGCGGACTCATCATACCACTGTAGCCAAGGCTGGGGGTTGCCATCATGGACAAAAACATGATCTGCCCTTTCTTGCACTTGCAGCTTACAACAGGGAATCGTATCGGCAAGAAGGGCACTAGCCATGGTGCCGCTGTGAACCTCCAGTTGTCCCGCTGGCGGTGATTCAAAGAAAAGCCGTTGTCCTGGAAAAACGACTCGCTCAAAATACCAATTGGGAATATTAGTAATGCGCACCACCTGAATTCTGCTAGTGGCGTTGACATAACAGCAGAGGATGCGATCGCAACTATCGCTAGGGACGGGATCAAAGATTTGCGGCATAGGAAGTAATGGTTTCTTATAGGGACGTGTCTTTACCCTTGTTAGCCTAACATTGCCAATTCGATCCAGTTGTAAACTCAACTACAGGATGGACAGTTCATCCTTTCCTTGAGTTCCCGTGATCCCCTGTTGGAAAGGCGCAAATGTGTTAAAACCTAAACAGCGATAGAGATTTATTAAGAATTTAGCGTTTCCATAGATCTTGGGCTAGCCTATGTCCCCGCGTGTCCTTTACGTCCGTCTCCCCTGCAATCCCATTTTTCCCATTGGCGTGGTTTATCTGGCTGACTACATCCACAAGCAACTGCCAAGCATCGAGCAGCGGATTTTTGATCTGGGGACGGTACCGCCCTTGGATTTTCGTCGTGCCCTTGCCCAAGTGATTGATGACTTTGAACCCACGCATCTGGTTTTTTCTTGGCGGGATATTCAAATCTATGCCCCTGTGGGGGGACGGGGCGGCAATCCACTGCAACATGCCTTTGAGGTCTATTACGCCCGCAATCCCTTGGTGAAGCTACGGGGGGCGATCGGGGGTCTGCGGGTGATGAGTGCCTACTATGGTGAACTCTGGCGAAACCTCAATTTAATCCGTTTGGGACTCCACCATGCCAAGCGTCACCATCCGCAAGTCACGACCATCGTCGGTGGCGGTGCGGTCAGTGTCTTTTATGAACAATTGGGTTCTCAACTGCCCAAAGGCACCATTGTTTCCGTTGGTGAAGGGGAAACGCTGCTGCACAAAGTCCTAACGAACCAGCCAATTGCCGGGGAGCGTTGCTACATTGCGGGTGTTGAAAAGCCCCGCGATCGCCTGATCCACGAATGGCCAACCCCCATCGAAAAAACCGCCTGCAACTACGACTACATTGAGACGATCTGGCCCGAATTTGAATACTACCTTCAGGGGGGTGACTTTTATATTGGCGTGCAAACCAAGCGTGGCTGTCCCCACAACTGCTGCTACTGCGTCTATACCGTGGTTGAAGGCAAACAGGTGCGCATCAACCCTGCTGAAGAAGTCGTCGCCGAAATGCGCCAGCTCTACAATCGCGGTGTGCGCAACTTTTGGTTTACCGATGCCCAGTTTATCCCCGCCCGCAAATTTATCCCCGACGCGATCGCCCTGCTGCGGGAAATCCTGAAAGCAGGCATGAATGATATTCACTGGGCAGCCTACATTCGTGCTGACAACCTCACCCCCGAACTGTGTGACCTGATGGTGCAAACGGGGATGAATTACTTTGAAATCGGCATTACCAGTGGCTCCCAAGAATTGGTGCGAAAAATGCGCATGGGCTATAACCTGCGCACCGTGCTGCAAAACTGCCGCGATTTGAAAGCCGCCGGCTTCAACGCCCTCGTCTCTGTGAACTACTCCTTCAATGTCATTGATGAGCGACCCGAAACCATCGCCCAGACCATTGCCTACCACCGTGAACTAGAAGGCATCTTTGGCGCTGACAAGGTGGAGCCAGCCATTTTCTTTATTGGTCTGCAACCCCACACCCATCTTGAGGCATATGCCCTTGAACACGGCATTTTGCGCCCCGGCTACAACCCTATGAGCCTGATGCCTTGGACGGCCAAGAAACTCCTCTGGAACCCAGAACCCATGGGATCCGTCTTTGGCGAAGTGTGCCTAGCGGCTTGGCGACTCAATCCCAATGACTTTGGCCGCACGGTCATGGATCTACTGGAGGAGCGATTTGGCCGTGCCCCTCTCGAGGCGGCATTGTCAGCACCCCTTGCGGAGACTCGTCTTGTGCATCGTTAAAAAAAACGCAATAAAATGACCATTCCCCCTTAGAATGTTTCCTAGATCATTTCTGGCAATGAGTTAGTAAACAGAGGAAGGGATCAGGTGGTTAGAGTCGCTATCAATGGTTTTGGGCGCATCGGTCGGAACTTCATGCGTTGCTGGTTACAGCGGAAAGCCAATAGCAAGCTAGAGATTGTAGGCATCAACGATACCTCCGATCCCCGCACCAATGCCCATTTGCTGAAGTATGACTCGATGCTAGGCATTTTCCAAGATGCCGAAATCAGTGCTGACGACGACTGCATCTATGCTGGTGGCCATGCGGTCAAATGTGTCTCTGATCGCAACCCCGAAAATCTGCCTTGGAGTTCGTGGGGAATTGATCTCGTTATTGAAGCCACCGGGGTTTTTACCAGCCGTGAAGGTGCCAGCAAGCACCTGAGTGCCGGTGCGAAAAAAGTCTTGATTACAGCACCCGGTAAAGGCAATATTCCGACATACGTGGTGGGAGTGAATCACCACACCTACAATCCCAGTGAAGATATCGTCAGCAATGCCAGTTGCACCACCAACTGCTTAGCCCCCATTGTCAAAGTGCTCCATGAAACCTTTGGCATTCAGCAGGGGATGATGACGACGACCCACAGCTACACGGGGGATCAACGCTTACTCGATGCCAGTCACCGCGATCTGCGGCGGGCACGGGCAGCAGCGATGAACATTGTGCCCACCTCTACGGGGGCTGCTAAGGCAGTCGGATTGGTGATTCCCGAGTTGCAAGGTAAGCTGAACGGGATTGCCCTGCGGGTACCCACCCCCAATGTCTCTGTGGTTGATTTTGTTGCTCAAGTGGAAAAACCCACCATTGCTGAGCAGGTGAACCAAGTGATCAAGGAAGCCTCGGAAACCACAATGAAGGGGATTATCCACTACAGTGAATTGGAGCTGGTGTCTTCGGACTATCGGGGTCACAACGCCTCCTCGATTTTGGATGCGTCCCTCACGATGGTGATGGGGGGCAATCTAGTGAAAGTGGTGGCTTGGTACGATAACGAGTGGGGCTATAGCCAGCGGGTTCTGGACTTGGCAGAGCACATGGCCGCTCACTGGGCTTAGTCGTTTCATTTTAAGGATTGGTTCGCAACTCACGATGCAAGATAAATCGATGTTAATGATTCCGGGGCCTACGCCGGTACCGGAGTCGGTTCTTCTGTCCCTCAGCAAACATCCCATTGGCCATCGCAGCGGTGACTTTAGCGAGATCATGGCGGCGGTGACGTCAGGGTTGAAATGGCTGCATCAAACCACGAATGATGTGCTGATTTTGGCGGCCAGTGGCACAGGGGCAATGGAGGCCGGGATCATTAACTTTCTCAGCGCGGGCGATCGCGTGCTCGTAGGCTGTAATGGTAAGTTTGGCGATCGCTGGGCAGAGGTGTGCGATGCCTATGGCCTGAAAACGGAGCGCATTACGGCACCTTGGGGACAACCCCTCAACCCCGATGACTTCAAAACCGCCCTCGAGGCAGACACGGCCAAAACCATCAAAGCGGTGATCATTACCCACAGTGAGACCTCAACGGGCGTGATCAACGACTTAGAGGCAATCAACCGCCACGTCAAAGCCCACGGCCAAGCCCTGATCATTGTGGATGCCGTGACCAGTCTGGGCGCTGTGAGTGTGCCCATTGACGAGTGGGGGTTAGATGTTGTCGGTTCCGGTTCCCAGAAGGGGTATATGATCCCGCCGGGCTTGGCGTTTGTCAGCGTCAGTGCCAAGGCTTGGGAAGCCTACAAGACAGCCACGTTGCCGAAGTTCTATCTTGACTTGGGGAAATACCGCAAGGACGCTGCCAAGAACACAACCCCCTTTACGCCACCGGTGAATCTCTTCTTTGCCCTGAAGACCGCACTGGAGATGATGCAAGCGGAGGGCTTAGAGAATATCTTTGCCCGCCACCACCGCTTGATGCAGGCCACCCGCGCCGCCATGAAGGCACTCAACTTGCCCCTTTATGCGGCGGATCACTGTGCCAGTCCCGCGATTACGGCGGTGGCACCCCAAGGAGTGGAGGCCGAAAAGATTCGCAGCCTAATGAAAAAACGCTTTGACATTGCCCTAGCGGGTGGTCAAGATCGCCTCAAGGGGCAAATTTTCCGAGTGGGTCACTTGGGTTTTGTCAGCGATCGCGATATTTTGGCAGCCATCAGTGCGCTTGAAGCTGTGCTTGGCGAATTGGGGTATAGCAACTTTAGCCCCGGCGCTGGGGTAGCGGCTGCCAGTCGTGTATTGACCACGGCCTAAGTGATGGAGCCTTGGTTGCAGCCACCAGCAGTCCAGCAGGCACGACGTATTTGCGCCAGTTTTCAGCACTGGACGGGGCGATCGCTCCTAGCTGCTCCGGCTGGGGATGACTTGAGCCTAGCACAGCAGTTGTTTCACTGGTCACAGCCCGTTCTCTCCCATGGGTGTGAGGCCGATCCCATCCTCAACTATGGCAACCAAGCCGCTCTCACCCTGTGGGAACTCTCTTGGCCGGAATTGGTGCAGCTTCCTTCGCGGCTGACGGCAGAACCCATGGCTCAAACTGAACGAGCAACCCTCCTTGCCCAAGCAGCCCGCCAAGGCTATGCCAACAACTACAGTGGTGTTCGTATTTCTCGTTCTGGGCGGCGGTTTCGCATTGAAAATGCTTGGATTTGGACTGTTTTGGATGAAGCGGGCAATCCAGTTGGCCAAGCAGCAACGTTTAATCAATGGCAGTTCCTGTAGCATTGATCTAACCTCTTGCGTATAAGTGACTGTACAAGGTTGTCCATGAAAGAACTCCTTGCCCATTGGTTGCATCAGGTTCAAGCCTTCCGCTATCACCGCCGTACGCCAGAAAGCCTCAATCAATTGATTCGGATACTGTATGCTGAATCCCATTTGAATGTTCCCTATGTGGTCTTGATTGTTACTTCCTGCGCGATCGCCACATTTGGTTTGCTCGCCAACAGTGCCGCTGTGATTATTGGGGCGATGGTGATTGCACCGCTGATGCTGCCGATTCGCGGATTGGCCTTAGCCGCTCTCATTGGCGACTTCAAGATGTTTCGTGAGGCAGCGATTGCCTTGATTGTCGGCACCCTCATGGCCATTGGCATGTCTTGGACAATTGGTGTCATGGTGGGTCTTGAGGTCTATGGCAGTGAGATCATGGCTCGCTCCCAACCCAATCTGCTGGACTTGGGTATTGCGGTGGCTGCAGGTGCCGTGAGTGCCTATGCGGTGGCGGAACCCCGTGTTTCAAACACCTTGGCGGGGACAGCGATCGCCGTTGCGCTCATGCCGCCCGTTTGCACCGTTGGCCTTGGGATAGCGCAGTTGAATACGAGTCTGAGTGTGGGGGCAACGCTGCTATATTTCACAAACCTGCTAGGAATTACGCTGGCCTGCATGGTAGTTTTTGTCATTGTTGGCTATATCCCTTTGCATCAAGGGCGCCGTCCCCTCACCATTGCCGCTGCCCTCACCGCTCTGTTGGTGATTCCCCTCGCCATTAGCTTCAGTCGGCTCATTGAACAAGCACGGTTGCAACAGCAAGTACGAGAGGCACTGACTCGAGGAACGCTGACATTTCAACGCCTCGATCTGTTAGGTATGGAAACGAATTGGGTCAGTAACCCACCCGTGATTCGGGTGAATGTGCGTGCCCGCGAGCCGGTCACCCCAAAACAGGTGGCACTCATGGAAGAGTTTATCCAACAGCGGATGAATCGCCCTTTTCGTTTAGTCCTACAGGTGTCTAGCATTGAAGAGATCACCTCAGAGGAGCCGTTGCCCTAGTTTTTTGAGCGTTAAGCCAAAATGTTAGACTATTGAGACTGCAGCTGATCTTTGGTTGCATCTGTCCTTTGTCAACGCTTCCCATTGACGCATGAGTGACTTTCTCCCCTACGCCTATCTCAACGGTCAGTTTGTGCCCTTTGCAGAGGCCAAAATTTCCGTGGCCACCCATGCCCTTCACTACGGAACAGCGGCACTAGGAGGCTTGCGCGGTCTCCCTAATCCGGCCAACGCTAGGGAAATTCTCCTCTTTCGTCTGGAGGATCACTGTCGTCGCCTGAGTCGCAGTGCCCACTATCTCGGCTATGAATTGCCCACCAGCGAGATTAAGTCGAAAATTGTTGCATGGGTGCAAAAAAACCAACCTAGCGTGCCCTTCTATATTCGCCCTTTGGTCTATACCTCTGGGCTGGGCATTGCACCACGGCTCCATGACATTGAGAAGGATTTTCTTATTTACGGCATGCCCCTTGGCGATTACCTGTCAGCTGCAGGCGTTACCTGTCGCATTAGTTCATGGCAGCGGCAGTGCGATCGCTCGTTTCCCCTACGGGGCAAGTTGACCACTTCCTATATTGTCTCGGCACTGGCAAAAACAGAGGCTGTTTCCTCCGGCTTTGATGAGGCGATTCTCCTCAATGACCAAGGGAAAGTCTGCGAAGCGTCGGGAATGAATCTCTTCTTGATGCGGGATGGGCAATTGATTACGCCGAGCGTGGATCAAGACATTCTTGAGGGCATTACCCGCCGCAGTGTCATTGAGCTAGCGCAGGCGGCTGGTGTCAAGGTGATTGAGCGGCCTGTGGATCGTACGGAACTTTTGATTGCCGATGAGGTCTTTTTAACGGGTACGGCTGCGCGAATTGTGCCCGTCAGTCGCATTGAGACCTACACGCTGCCCAGCGATCGCCCCCTGACACGCCAACTGCAAAAACAACTACAGGCGATCGTTGAAGGACGGGAGCCACAGTATCGCCACTGGGTTGATGTTATTCCCCTCTAGCGGCTGTGATCCGTTCAGGTGAGGTACTTACATAGACTTAATTCGGTTCCTTTGGGGTTCCAATAGACCTCATCAAAGATGGCATAGATCAAAAACAATCCCCGACCACATTCACAGTCGGCGGCTGGCAACAACTCATCAGCGGTCTCAGAAACATTACTCGGCGGTGAGAAACCGTCCCCCTGATCCGTAATCACCCACCAGCATTGATCAGGGAAGAAGGTATAACGCACAAAAACCAGCTTTTCGGGATTGAGTTGATTGCCGTGGCGAGCCGCATTGACGAGGGCTTCTTGGAGGCCTAGCCTAATTTCATCTTTGTACTGGGGGGGAAGATCACTGAGTAGAATGTCTAGGATGGGTTGGAGAAAAAGCGTTGAGGGAAATGCTAGGGTTTGCCATTGAGGCGCAACGTACATCAACGTCATAGACGGCACAACCCGCGAAGCATAACTGGGCAGCGGGATACAGATCCGAGACTGCTGAAAGTCATTGGCGGATAACCGAACCCCTCCTTCTTTAGCTTAGCAAGGGAGTCGTTGCCAGCACAACCACTGTCTCCCCTGCCCATGGTTTGGTCAACTAATGCAGGCGATCGCCAAAATAGCGGCGGTAAAGATCACAGCGCACCTTAGCTAAATTTCCCTCTAGGGTAATCAGTCCCAAACTGTGGAGCTTAAAGCCAACAGTGCTGTCCACGACACTGCCACTCTCCACTTGCAAAATGTTCCTAAAAGCAGGCACTAGGTCTGCCTGCTGCTGGAGATGCCACCACTGTCGCCGCAGGTGATCCCGATATAACCCCGTTTCTGAGGCCGCATTGGTCATTAGCTCCTGCCATGTCAGATCTTGGCGGGCGAGGTGATAGAGGCTCAGACGAATCAGATAGGGATGACCTCCCACCAAGTGCTGCAGGTCTTGAAGCTGCTCCTCTGACAGACTCAAGCCGTGGAGGCGACACAACTCAGCAATTTGTTCTTGGTTGAATTCCGGCAGATCAATGGCTAAGCCAACGTTAAAGGGGGACTGATTAATGTCTAGGGGAATATAGACCTCCGTACCATGAACCACAATTAGACGGAGATTACGCCAAATATCGCGGTTTTTGCCCTCTTCATGCCATGCCCGCAACAGGCCAAAGAAGTCACTGGCCACTTTCGGATATTCAAACACCCGATCCACTTCGTCTAGACCGAGGACAAGCGGGCGACTCTCAAATTGCGTCCCCGGTTTTTGGCAATTGGGTAGGAGATACTCCTCAAAATAGGTAGTGCAGTTGTATTTACTGCCAAAAATGTCATCCCAATACTCATTGAGGCGGTTTTCTAGCCCTAATCGCCGCCCGACACTGGCACAAAACCAGCGCAGGAGTTTTTCTAAATCACTGAAGACTTGGGCATCTGCCAGTTGGAAACTGAGGGGAACAGTGCCATAGCCCTCTTGGGTCGCGCGGTACAGCAGCCGTGCCATGAGTGAGGTTTTGCCCATTTGGCGGGGGGCTTTGATGCGAATCAGGGAGCCGGGTTGCAAGAGGGTTTCGCGACAGCGTTGCTCGATGGGGGGGCGCTCAATATAAAATGCCGAGGCCACTTCCACCTGCCCTTCTGGGAGTTCTGGCTCAGCCACGGGAACAGGCGCACCATCACCCACCAATGTGCCAATTTGCGCAGATTCAGCAATGGTTTCTTGGACGGCATCGCTACTGGTGGCTACAGGGGCAGTGGTCGCATTCACCAAGTCGAGAATCTCTTGCAGCAGGGTGTCGGTGTCCGCTGGCGATCGCCAGAAGCGCTGTTGTAGGCGATGCAGGTAGCCCCGCAACTCATAGTTCAAAGGCATATCAAGGGGAAAATTGACCCGCACAGGCAAGATAAAGGGACGGCGATCGCCCCGTTGGGCTTGCAACTGCTTGACCGTGCGGACTTCCTCAAGCACCATTTCACTTTGTGCCGCCGTTTGTGAGAGCAACAGAACAAAGAAATCACACCGCTTTAGCTCCTGATCAATCCGCTGTGCCCATGCCTCCCCAAGGCGGATACTTTGGCTGGCCATAAAGGGTTGGTGACCCGCTTTTTGCAACACCTCTTGGAGGGCACTGGCCAACTGCAAATCGGTGCCGTCACTGGAGTGACTGATAAAAACATGGCGACCTTGGTTGGAAAGGGCGGCGGTGGCTGCCGCTGGAGAGGACACTGGTTTCGGTTCGGTGGCTTGCGGCGGCAGCGTGGCAACAGCGGGTAGTGGATGGGGCGGCACTGTAGAAGCACCCCCACCTGCCTTTGGCGATCGCGCAGCGCGCCCTTCGGGCGATCGCCAGAGGTCTTGAACAGGAGTTTTGAGAAATTTGCCAAGGCGAAACCAAAAGGATTTGGGCACCTCCACCTGTTGCAGGCTGGCAAGGGCATCGGTAGCCGTGGTAAAGCGCTCGTAGGGAGAAGGGTGAATTAGTTTATTGACAAACTGCACTAGGCGATCGCTCACTGGTTCAGCAGCTTGCCAACACCAACAGCCGTAGGGGTCTTGGGTGAGTTGCAGAGGACTCAACCCCGTCAATGCCTGTACCGCCACCATCCCCAAGGCATAGAGATCGCTGGCCGGACGCGGACGCCCTTGGGCTTGCTCTGGGGCCATATACCCTGGTGTGCCAATGGCAATTGTCTGTGGATTGGTCTCTCCCACCAAGGTACCGCCACCAATGGAGACCCCCATCTCCTTCACTGCCCCAAAATCAATGAGCACTAAGCGGTGATCCGATTGGCGACGAATCAGATTATCGGGTTTAATATCGCGGTGGATAACACCACATTGATGCACAAAGGCCAAAACCCGCAGGGCATCTTGGAGCAACGCCATCACCCGTGCCTCTGACCACGCACAGCCCGGCAACAATTCGTGCCGTAGGACTTGACCCTCAATGAAGTCTTGGACAAGGTAAAATTCGTTGTCTTCCTCAAAGTAGGCAAGGAGGCGGGGGATTTGCTCGTGACTGCCCAGCCGCTCTAGAATTTGTGCCTCCCGCTGAAAGAGCGATCGCGCCAAAGGGAGAAAGGCCGCATCCGTACGAGCGGGGCGCAGGTACTTAACCACACACTTGGCACGAATGGGACGGTGAATATCCTCAGCGAGAAACGTTTGGCCAAAGTTCCCAGCCCCTAAAACTCGAATCAATTTGTAGCGCCCGCCAAGGGTTTTCCCAATCATGGTAATTACGTTTTACTGGTTTCTGCGGTTGTTGATATATTTTGGCATAGTCTTTCCCGCCCCCTGCCGAAGGCTCACTAGCTGGCGAACGCCACTGGTTCTAAAAGCAACCCTGCTGCCAAGCAGAGGTCTGGGGAAATGGGTATTTGCATTTTGCACCTGCTGCTGAAATCAGGGAGAGAGGAAGCTTACAGTCTGAGGGGAATAATTTGACCAAAGAGGCCGAGGCTCCAGACAGTGTCAATGGGCAACTCTGTCACAAAGAGGGTGGCAACGCCAAGGTTATAGGATTGGGTGTTGTAGGCGATGTAGCGTTCAATGTCTTCTGCTGGGCGGGATTCCAGTTGATCGCAGACTTCTAAAGCCACCATGGCGATCGCGCTATCGCGATTGATGATCTCTGGACACACTTGAGTCAAAAGGAAGGTATTGATTTCCGCTGCGGCGCGGCGTTGATAGTCGGCAGGGGTGGGATTCGTCAGAACCGCCGCAATGATCCCCAAGAGCAAGAAGGCGCCACCGCCCCACCAAAGAGGGCGTGCCATGACTTGGGCAAGGAGAGGCACTTTCATAAGAGAGTTCTCTATGCTATGCTAGAGGACTAGCTCAGGAAGCATGGCGAGCGTAGCCAAGTGGTTAAGGCAGTGGATTGTGGTTCCACCATTCGTGGGTTCGAGTCCCATCGCTCGCCCTTTATTCTAGTGGATGATGTACCGAGCGGGTGTATCCGTGACACGACGGCTACTGTGGGGATGTCTGGTACTGTTGTTGAGCCTGCTGCTGGTTGCCTGTGGCGGTGATGAGCCTCGCCCAGGGGATGACAGTATTGTCATTGGTACCACGGCTCGCCTGCGCACCCTAGACCCCGCTGATGCCTACGAAAATTTGGCGGGACTGCTGCTATTGAATTTGGGCGATCGCCTCTATACCTACGAAGGCAAAGACCTCATTCCCCAACTGGCCACAGCGCTACCTGAAGTGAGCGAGGATGGCCTGACTTACCGCATTCCCCTGCGGCGGGGGGTTCGCTTCCACGATGGCACACCGTTTAATGCAGCCGCCATGGCCTTTTCCCTTGAGCGATTTATGAATAGTGGTGGCCAACCCGCCTCCCTCTTGGCCGGGCGCGTTAAAGAAATTCAGGCGATCGCGGAGGACTTACTGGAAATTCGCCTCAAGGAACCCTTTGTGGCTTTTCCCCATTTACTGGCCTTTAGTGGCTTGTGTGCCGTTTCGCCGACAGCCTATGGTGCAGCGGGCGATCGCTTTTTGCCGACGCAATTTGTGGGCACAGGCCCTTACCGTTTAGCGGCCTACGGTACCGATGGGGTACGCCTTGAACCCTTTGCCGACTATTGGGGAACCAAGCCCCAAAATACGGGGATTCGCCTGCAAATCTTTTCCAGTAGCGCTAATCTCTACAATGCCTTTCGCACGGGGGCAGTGGATGTGGCGATCGGTGCGCTCGATCCCAATCAAATTCGCGCCCTCAAGACTCAAGCGGCAACAAAGCACTGGCAGGTCATTACCGGGGCAGGTAACGCTGTCACTGTCCTAAGCATTAATTTGCGCCAACCCCCTTGGGATCAATTGGCAGCGCGGCAGGTTTTGGCGGCCAGTGTCAATCGTCAACGCCTCGCGGAACGGGTCTTTTTGGGGGAAGCAAAACCCCTGTACTCGCTGGTGCCGAGTTTATTTCCTGAGAGTGAGCCGATTTTTCGCGATCGCTATGGAGATGGAGACGCCGCTCAAATAGCTCACTGGCTAGCCAAGACCTCTATTTCAGCGCAGCAACCCCTCGTCGTCAATCTCTGGTACCGTGCCAATGTTCCCAGTAATGTGCTGGCGGCAACGGTTCTTAAAGCTTCACTAGAGCGGGATTTGGGCGATCGCGTGCAGGTGCAATTGGACAGCGCTGACTCGGCTACGATCTACCGCAATTTAGACAGTGGGGCTTACCCCTTGGTCTTGCTCGATTGGTATGGTGATTTTTACGATGCTGACAATTACCTTGAACCTTTCCTGAGTTGCGAGCATGGTTCTGTGGAAACAGGCTGTGAAAGTGGTGCCAGTGCGGCGTGGGGGTCGTTTTTCTATAGCCCTGAGGCCAATGATCTCATTGTTGCCAGTCGCCGTGAGGCTAATCCCCAACGCCGTGGGGTACTATTGCGTCAGCTTCAGGAACTCAATGCCGAGGTCGTGGCCTTTTTGCCCCTGTGGCAGAGTGAAACCACCCTCTTTGCCCAACCCCAGTTGCGCGGGTTAATCCTTGATGTCAACCAGCTCTTTGCCTTTGCCCCCCTGCAGAAAGCACCAAAAGATCAATGAGTCCCCGAAAGCAACGCTTGGATAGTCTTCTGGTGGAGCGGCACCTGTGTGAGAGCCGCCAACAGGCACAACGTTGGATTCGCGCTGGGGAAGTGCAGGTAAACCATGTCCCCATTGATAAGCCGGGCACGCTGGTGGCAGTGGATGCCACGATTCAAGTGAAGGCAAAAGCCGCCTATGTTTCGCGGGGGGGTGAAAAACTTGCCCATGCCCTAGGGGTCTTTCCTGTGGTGGTGCGCGATCGCGTGTGTTTAGATGGCGGTATTTCCACGGGCGGCTTTACGGATTGTCTGTTGCAAGCGGGCGCCAAACGGGTCTATGGCATTGATGTCGGCTATGGCCAAGTGGATTGGAAACTGCGCCAAGACCCGCGCGTTATCCTCAGGGAACGCACCAACCTGCGCTATTTAACCCCCACTGATCTCTACACTGACGATGCGCCCCGCCCCGATCTCGGCGTGGTGGATGTCTCTTTTATTTCCCTGACTAAAGTTTTACCCGCCCTATGGGAATTACTGCTGCCGCCGCGAGACTTGATTGCGCTAATTAAGCCACAGTTTGAGGTGGGGCGCGATCGCCTCGGCAAACATGGTGTGGTGCGCGATGCCAAGGCGCGTCAAGAAGCCGTGGATCAGGTGATTGCCGCCGCCGAAGCGTTGGGGTGGCAGTGCCACGGTGTGACTCCCTCGCCGATTTTAGGGTCTGCGGGCAATCAGGAATTTTTGGCCTACTTTTCTGAGGGTGGTGGGGTCAATGGTTCACCAATAAATGGGGTGGTACCATCATCCTGAGAAAAATCGCGGTTTTCTAAGCATGCAGCAGGTGGCACCGTTTATTCCTCCTTGGGCAAAATGGCTCAATGGCATCTTTTTGGTGTGCCTATTTGATCTCAGTCTTTAGTTTGCTCTTGGCCGTGATTTTGGGGGCGATCGCCACCTAGGCGAGGTTGTATCCTGTCCCGCCATTGCGCTAGCTGAGTACAGTTTACATTGAATTTGTGCGCGGTACCCCAACCTTGGTGCAACTGCTGGTGTGGGGCTTTGGCATTGGTGGGCTCTTGAGTCAATGGGGTTTTGATCCTCGGCAAATTGCCTTTGATGTCATGAGCGTGCTGCAAAGCAACCGCTTGGTGCCGCCGCTTTTTAACTAGATTTTCTACGGCATTCTTGGCTTGGGCTTTAACTATGGTGCCTATTTGAGTAAGGTCTTTCGCAGTGGCCTAGAGGGGGTTCCCAAAGGACAAACGGGAGCCAGCCTCAGCCTTGGCCTCTCGGGTCGGCAAACTCTATGGCGGATTATCCTGCCCCAAGCCATTTTGATTATCCTGCCTCCCTTTACCAATAACTTCATTACGCTGATGCAGGACTGCGCCCTCCTGGTGGTGATTGGCGTGCCCGAACTGCAAAATATGACGAGCAATATGACGAGCACCTTTGCCAATCCCATGACCGATCCGCAGCGGAAGCTCTTTATCTATGTCTTGGGTGCGATGTTCTACTTTGCCCTCTGTTTTCCTCTGTCACGGCTCTCCCGCTTCCTTGAGCAACGGTGGCAGCGATCGGCTATTTCATAATCAAAACCGTTATGAGTATGATATAGTAGGCATAGCTGTTAAAAAATGTAAACAGCCCTGTTAATTGGTCGTTGCTAAAAGTACGAGGTTTGCTATGTCTGACTGTCTGCGCGTGGGTCAACCTGCCCCTGATTTTGAAGCAGTTGCTGTCTATGATCAAGAGTTCAAAACCGTCAAGCTCTCGGACTATCGCGGTAAATACGTTGTTTTGTTCTTCTATCCCTTGGACTTCACGTTTGTTTGCCCCACAGAAATTGTTGCTTTTAGCGATCGCTACGATGAATTCGCCAAACTGAACACCGAAATCCTTGGCGTGTCTGTGGATAGCCAGTTCTCCCACTTGGCGTGGACGCAAATGGATCGCAAAGCTGGTGGTGTGGGCGATCTCAAATATCCCCTCGTGTCTGACCTGAAAAAAGAAATCAGCACCGCCTACAACGTGCTGACCGAGGAAGGGGTGGCACTGCGGGGTCTCTTCATCATTGACAAAGAAGGGATCATCCAACACGCAACGATCAATAACTTGGCCTTTGGCCGCAACGTTGATGAGACCCTGCGGGTGCTACAAGCGATTCAATACGTCCAAGCTCACCCCGACGAAGTCTGCCCTGCGGGCTGGCAACCCGGCGACAAAACGATGAACCCTGATCCTGTCAAATCCAAAGTGTATTTTGAAGCGGTGGGCTAATCGCCCCTCTGTCTCAGACTGATCCGTGCTGTGAACCTGCCCTTGGGGTGGGTTCTTTTTTGTCTCGCCAAGACCCGTAGGAAAACGTTAGGGTGGAACAGGAGGCCTTTTGCCGAAAAGGGAGGCAAACATGACGGTCGATCGCCGCCTAATGCAAGCTGTAGAAACACTGGGGTACCGAGTGACCGCAGGGGATGTGGCGGGTACGGTGGGATTACCACTGCAAACGGCTGAAAAAGGATTAATGGCCTTAGCTGCCGATGTTGGCGGCACGCTACAAGTGGCCGAAAGTGGCGATATTGCCTACGTCTTCCCAAGAAATTTTCGCAGTATCCTGCAAGCAAAATACTGGCAACTGCGACTGCGGGCGGTGGCGCAGCGGGTTTGGGGTGTTGTTTTCTATCTGATTCGCATTTCCTTTGGCATTTTTCTCATTGTTTCGATAGTTCTGATTTTTCTGGCGATCGCCATCATTTTGATTGCCCTTTCTAGTCAAGGGCGAGATGGTGAGGATCGCGGCCAAGGCAGCTCTTGGGGGGGCGGTGGCATCAATGTTTGGGTCTTTCCCGACTTTTGGTATTTCTTTGGCGATCCTTCTCCCCAGCGATCGCGCCCCCGGTCACAGGACAATGACGAGGAAATGAACTTCTTTGAGGGGGTCTATTCTTTCCTCTTTGGCGATGGCAATCCCAATGCCGACCTCGAAGAACGCCGCTGGCAACTCATTGGCCAAGTGATCCGCAACAATGGCGGGGCAGTCACGGCAGAGCAAATTGCCCCCTATCTCGATTTAGAAACAGATCCGGGGGATGATGAGTGGTATATGCTGCCGGTGCTCACCCACTTTAACGGTCGCCCCGAAGTCACAGAGACAGGGCAGATTATCTATCGCTTTCCTGAGTTACAAACGACGGCTCAAACTCGCAAAGGTCAACGGCAGACGCTTCCCCCCATCTTGGAAGAGCACCGCTGGCGCTTTAGTCGGGCACCCGCTTGGCAAATTATGGTGGCCATTGGCTTGGGCTGTGTCAATCTGATCGGGGCGCTGATGCTGTGGTACCTCTTGGGAGATGGGGCGATCGCCCAAGAACTGGGGGGGCTGGTGGCCTTTGTGGCCTCCATCTTTTGGATTTTGCTGGGCTATGGTATTGGCTTTTTGGGTATTCCCTTGGGGCGGTACTACTGGTTACTGTGGCAAAATCAACGCATTCGCGATCGCAATGCCCGCCGCTACCACTACGCCAATATTCTGGCCAATCCCACACCGCAGTTGCGTGCCAAAGTACGGGCAGCTCAAGCCTATGCCCAGCAGCGGCAAATCCGTGAACAGGATGTCATCTATCGCTCCGATCAAGATTTAGTGGAGCAGGAACTCGCCCAATCGGAAGCCATCGATCGCGAATGGTTACGCCGACTGGAATCGGAGTAGATCATGACCCGCTCCTCCCTGCGCCCAGCGGCTGCCACAGGAGATCTCGAGGCCATTCAAGCCCTCCTAGAAGCGGCACTTGCCCCCAAGGGGATAGGGGTCACAGCGAGCCAGCGGCGCGAATGTCTCTTGTTGCGCCTGCAGTGTCCAACGAGTGTCCCGGCTGCAATTGTGCTCACACTACTCGCTCGCGAACTGATCCACTGGCCAAGCTATGCCCACAGCAGCATCCTGATCACGGTTTGCCAAGACAGCCATGAACTCTGGGAAGCGGTGCTTGATCTCACCAGTCGCCATGAGTTACAACGCCTTGCCAAGGGGGAGCATCTACGTCAGACTCTCTCCCTCCCTTCTCCTCCTCGCAAGGAAGAGTTTGGCATTCCTGTCCAACCCCTCAGCACTAAAGATTGGCAAGTGATCGCGGCGGGGTTGGGTCTATCACTCCTTCTTCTTACGTCAGAGCAGGTGACGTTTTTGCTCAGTCCGCTGATTACCCTTGTCCACGAAATGGGTCATGCAGTAATGGCGTGGCTCTTTGGCTATCCAGCGGTTCCCGCCTTTGATTTTCGCTACGGTGGTGGCGTCACTCTCCATGGCGATCGCGCGGGCGGCATCATCCTGCTTATTTATACGGGATTGCTGGCCTTGGCCTATTTCTACCGTCACAATCGGCTGACCCTTATTTGCCTTGGGGTCTTTACGCTGCTTTATACCCTTGTGGCCTTTAGTCCAGTCCATGAAATGCTCTTTGTAGCGATGGGGCATGGCTTTGAACTCATTTTTGCCGTCATTTTTCTCTACCGTGCCCTCAGTGGTTGGGGCTGCCGCTATCCCATTGAACGTCCCCTCTACGGTATGGTGGGGTTTTTCATTGTGTTTTTTAATATGCGCTTTGCTTGGCAGTTGCAGTTTAATCCTGTGTTTCGAGAGATGTACCTGATGGGCAAAGGGGGCATTGATCACGATTTTGTTCGCTTGGCTCGCGATTTTCTGCACACCGATTTAGCAACGGTGGTTGGCCTCTACGGCTTTTTTGTGGTTCTGACACCGGCGATCGCCTTCCTGCTCTATCGTTATCGCCAGCTCATGCTGTACCTGTTCATTCGCCTCTTTATCTCTGAGGGCTAAAGGCTACACCCCTTGGCCACCACAGCAGGAGCCAAACTGGGGGAAGATAGATATGGCCAACCATTGGAAATTGCTCAGAAATGTCCCTGACCGTTGGGGCGATCGCCCCTTCCTTTGAACTGGCGGATGCTACGGGTGAGCGGGTGCGTTTGGCTGACTTTCAAGGTCAGTGGGTGATTCTCTACTTTTATCCCCGTGACAATACCCCCGGCTGCACCAAAGAAGCCTGTGCTTACCGCGATGTCAGTGCCACCTTGGGTGATCGCAACGTCGTTATCCTAGGCATTAGCCCCGATAGTGTCGCCTCCCACGCCAAATTTCAGCAAAAGCTTAACTTGCCCTTTCGCCTGCTGGCCGATGTGGACACCAGCGTTGCCCAAGCCTACGGTAGCTATGGCCCGAAAAAGTTCATGGGCAAGGAATATCTCGGTGTTTATCGGGATACATTTCTCATCGATCCCACGGGCAAAATTGCGGCTATTTATCGGCGGGTGAAGCCCGATGCCCATGTGGCGCAAGTGCTGGCGGATCTGGAGCAGCTACAAGCGTGAATTGGTTTTGGCGAGTTGTCCGTTTTTTCCTAAAGCGATTTTGGCGGCATCCCTTTGTGGCGGTGTCGGTGATTGCCTTGACAGCGGGCGATCGCCTGATTTTGATCCAACGCCGCGATACGGGTCAATGGTCGCTGCCGGGGGGCATGATGGATTGGGGAGAAACGATTCTCGATACCGGCGCTCGCGAACTCGCGGAAGAAACAGGATTGCGCCTCAAGAGCTTTGAAGGCTTAGTGGGGGTTTACTCTGACCCAAAGCGAGATCCCCGTGTTCATGCCGTGTGTATCGCGATCGCTGCCCGCGTTGTCGGTGAGCCGCAGGTTTTGGATGTCAAGGAAGTGCGTGCAGTACAAGCCTTTCCCCTCAGTGACCTCCCCTTAGCCGATCTCGCCCACGACCATGCCCAACAGTTACAGGACTATTTGAGTGGACATCTAGGATTGACATGAACACCAAAGCTAGATTGTTAAGTCTTATTTAACGATATCGCACTTTCGTTTAGTGGAACAAACGGCTACTAATGCAAATGAAGGTACAGAGACACGCTAAGAGAATTCACACCACTTGATCTATCGTGAGGAGACGCCCACCCCCGTAGCACCGATAAAGAATCATTGGGTACTGTTGTACATAGGATTGACTTCAGCACTCGCGAAATTCTGCAAGATGGGGCGCCGCTGCCAAACAATGAGCAGCGAAAAGTAGGGCAGGGTTAACTCTGGATAGTTCGTCAGGGGGGTGTAGATTTGCTGTTGAGGGGTTGTTGCCCAGCTCACCACTGCCGCCTGTTCCAAGAGGTGGTGTTCCTTGAGCCAATGCCAGACGTGGCCATAGACCGATCGCACCTTCATTAAAACCACCACCTCCGCCCATGCCCACACCCGCTCGAGGTCATCCCCGTGGTACATTGCTGGCAAAATCGCTAGGCGATCGCTCCCCAAGGTCAGGGGCACCCCTAAGCTAGCCGCTGCGGCCAAAGGCGAGCAAATTCCCGGAATCACTTCAATCGCAATATGGGGGTCAAGGCTCTGGACGGCTGCCGCCAGATAGGAAAACGTACTGTAGAAACTGACATCCCCCTCAGAGACAAAGACCACATCAATGCCTTGAGCGAGATAGGCATAGACTTGCTCTGCCGCCTTTTGCCATGCTTGTTCTAAGACATCTTCTGCAAGAACATAGGGGAATTCGAGGGGCAGATACATTTGCTGGGGGTCTTTGTAGGGGGAAATGATCTCCTCGGCAATGCCGCGCCGTCCCTGTAGTCCCGCCGGAAAGGCAATCACCCTTGCGTGCTGTAGGCGTCGCCAACCCTTGAGGGTAATGAGTTCAGGATCCCCCGGCCCTACGCCAATGCCGCAAAGGGTGGCCATTAGCCCCATCCCCACCAGTGCCCCAGTTGATAGACACTGCCACTCACCACCCACGCCATCACCAAGGCATAGAGGGTCGCAAAAATCGTAAACTGCCCGCGTTTCGATTCACTCCAGAGGGTGGCAAGGGTGCTCAAGCAGGGGGTGTACAGGAGAGTAAAAAGCATAAAGCTGTAGGCCTGTAGGGGCGTTAAATCTTGGGCGATCGCCTGCTGTAACGAGGTACCCGAAAGGTGATAGATCACCGCCAACGCACCAATCACAATCTCCTTGGCCACAAAGCCGACAATCAGGGCGATCGTCAGGGCAGGTGTAATGCCCACCGGTGCCAAAAGCGGCTGTAGCGCTATCCCCAGTTGACCCGCCCACGTTTCTGGACTTGAGGGCGTTGCATTCAGGGGTAAATGGGTCAATGCCCACACCACCAAGACACCTATCATAATGAAGCCCGTGGCTCGCGAGAGAAAATGCTGCACCTCGCCCCAGGCCCGCAGAATCACCTGTCGCCCCGTCGGCCAGCGATAGGGGGGCAACTCCAGCAAAAAGGGATCCGTATTCGGGAAATAGCCCTGAAAACAGAGGGCAGTGAGCAAGGCCGCCAGAATACTCCAGCCATAGAGAGACAGCAGGACGACTGCCCCCCACTGCGGGGGAAACAAACAGGCAATGAGAAAGACAAACACCTGTAGCCGCGCTGAGCAGAGGGAAAAGGGAATGATCAGCATCGTCAGTAGCCGCAGCCCCGGCGAGCGAATAATGCGGGTGGCCATCAGGGCGGGGACATTGCAGCCAAAGCCCATCAAGCTGAGGACGAAACTGCGTCCATCTAAACCCAAGCGTGCCATCAGGCCATCCATCAGGTAGGCGGCACGGGCAAGGTAGCCACTATCCTCAACGATCGCCATCACAATAAAGAAGATGGTGACTAAGGGCACAAACGCTGCCACCGTGGTCATACCGCCATAGATGCCCTCAATGAGCAAACTGCTGAGCAAGGGGGGCAGCCCCGCGAGGAATGGTGCCAGCACCTGTCCCTGAAAGGTCTCAAACGCATCACTGAGCCAGCCTTGAACCCCCAGCCCTAGCACCCATACCACTTGAAAGACAAGGTATAGCCCCGCAAAAAAGAGGGGCAGTCCCCACAAAGGGTGTAGCAACCAGTGATCCAACTGTTCTGTTAGTCTGCGAACGGTGCGACTGGGGAAAGTAACGGTGCCCGCCAATAGGGGCGCGATCGCCCCCGGTTCAATTTCTGGCAACGTTGGCTTGAAGAGCGGGGCTTGGGGAACGGGTGCCTCTTTGAGGGCATGGCAAATTGTTTCATAGGCCTCCCAATAGCCGCCACCATATTTGGCACTGAGGGCCACCACCGGCACCCCAAGGCGATCGCTCAATTTCTCGGTATCAATCTGAATCCCCAGTTGCCGCGCTTCATCGGCCATATTCAGGAGCACCACCATTGGTAGTCCCCAAGCCTTCACCTGCAGGGCTAAGCGCAATTGATGCTGAATCTGACTGGCATTGAGAATCACCAACACCAGCCGCACCGGCACCCGTTGGAAAAACTCACGCACAAGGGTTTCATCGGCAGCCGTCCCCGCCAGATCGTAGATGCCCGGCAAATCCACCAGTTTAACCATTTCCCCATTGAGGGAGATCTCTGCTTCTATTAGATCCACCGTAATCCCCGGCCAGTTGCCTACATGGGCACGGGCAGCGGCAATGCGATTGAAAAATGTGGATTTACCCGTGTTCGGGAGGCCAAGAAGGGCGATCGTGCTTGGGGTCATTGGCGCGGCTGTGAGGATTGCAATTCAAAGGTACCCGTGTCGCCACTATTCAGGGGAATGAGCAGACGACTCAGGAAACGGCCATCCTCCAATTTATACATATCGAGGTTATAGCCTAGGCGTTGACACAGGTTAAAGCAGACTTTGAGGTGTCGTCCGGGGGGCTGATCAAGGCTGGAGGGAGCAAGCCAGTCGAGATGTTCGAGTTGGTGCAGTTTAATGAGTAACTGTGGCTCTATTTCCCCATTGTCGGTGATTGATAGTTCCAGCCAAGACTGCATTTTGCCCCCCTGACCCATGCCTTCAATTTGTTGGCACCAGATGTCAATGCGGCCTTGGGAGGGCGATCGCTGGCAGGCAAAAAGCAACAACTCATAAAGGATTAACTCCAGCTTGCTAATGTCACCATTGAGGGTGAGGACAGGTTGATTGTGAACTTGAATCCACAGTTGTTTGCGCTGCTTCCAATTTTCGATGCGATCCATCACTCGCTTGAGGAGCACCGCTAGGCCTGCTGTGTCAGTCGTTTTGTCCAGTTGCCATACCTCATGGCTCAAGAGGGGATGGAGGGATTCCAACTGGGTTTGCAGGAGCGTGCCCAACCGCCGCAGCAGGGGAGCCGCCTCAGGGTGTTGCTGAACCGATTGCATCAGCTGATGGCAGAGACTCGCAAGTTGACCATAGACCTGTTCAAGGCGACGGTGCTTGTACCAGTTGAGGGTTTCAAGGGTTTGCCAACCTTGGGTGAGCATTTGAATGAGGGAAGTACTGCGGTGTGCCCAAGCCAAATGGTTGACAAGGGTAATGAAGGCCTCTAGGTGCAAGGTTGACCACTGGCGATCGCGACGATCAGCGACAATGAGAACCCCTGAAGGTTCGTATTCGGGATCAGTGCGTAGGGCGATCGCCAAAATTTGACCAATGTCTGGCCCTGAGAGCCATTCCCGCGTACGCGGATCTAGTTCTGCTGCTGTGGTTTGAATCAACCAAGTGTAGGGATTACTGGTGACATCGGCTTGGGAGGCCATCAGGGCACTGTGGATCAGCGGATCCTCATAGATGGCAATTTCCGCGTCATTGCGAATCGCAAATTTGGGATGGCTAGGGGGCGGTGCCACAATCGAGCCAACCGTCTGACCAGGTCGCCAAGTCACTAAGGCCACAAGGGGTACCTGCATTAAGTTCATGAGCTGCTGTAAGCCCGTCAGTTCAATGCGCTCCAAGTTTTGGGTGCGTTGCAGTGCCGTTAACCCCGCCAGCATCGCCGATCGCACTTGCTCCTGCTGCGTATTGGTGTTTTGCAGTTGCCACTGATGGCTAATGAGGCCAAGGGTACGCGCCACCTCCTGTACAAGGGTTTGCTGACTTTTGCCCCAAGCCGTTGGTTCAGTGCGCCCCACTAACAGCAGTGCTTCCAAAGAATGGCCGGGGGTGGTGGTTGCTACCACAAGGGACTGGATATGCAGCTTGTCGAGAACCTCTTTCCAAGAGTAGAGGCGCAGTTCATGGCTATAGTCCTCAAGGGCAATGGCTGTGGTTGCCGTTTCCAGAAGTTGCCAATCCATTTTTTGTAAGGGCGGGAAGGGCGGATGGCGATCGCGCCCCCGGGGCGCCGGATACTGAAACAGGACATCAAAGACTTGGGTCAGGGAGTTGTAGCTTAACAAAAAGACCCACTGTGCCCCTAAATCTGCCGCTAACCTTTCGCCCGCATGGTGGAGCACTTGCTTCCAGTCCTGTTCATCACAGATGGCTTGCGCCAACTCACTCACCAAGCTTTGGGCCTGCTGGGTCTGTGCCAAGAGGTGTTCAAGGCGTTCAGTGGGGGCTGCCAAGGCCAATAGCTCTGCGGTGACTTGGAGGAGTTTCTTTTCATTGTCATTCCAAGGGTAAGGCTCACTGCGCTCGAATGTGAGAAAGCCCACGACATCCGTGCCCACCAGAATCGGGGTTGCCACAAGGGCACGGCAATTCAGCATTTGCATTAACCGTAAGGGTGCGGTAGCACTGACCACACTTTGACTATCGCTGACACTCACGGTTTGGCCGCTGGCAAGGGCAGTATAACAACCTGCTAACTCCTGCTGTGTAATCGCTAAGGGTTGCCGCTGGCTCTCGCGGCTCTGGGGTTTACCAACGGTGTAACTGCGCCGCCGATAGAGGGGTTGCTCCAAATCTCGCCAAAAGAGGCTGGTACGTTGAGGTTGACAGAATTGGTGCACTGCCAGCAACAGGGCTTCAATGCGTTGACCCAAGCTAGGGGCACGGCTGGCCTCTTGGAGGAGATGGCGCACTGGATCATTACTCGTCATTGTGGGCGCCGCCGCTTGCTTGGTTTCAGGGGCTGGTTTTGCCGCGGTCAAGCGTTCCAATTCCGCCCCAAGGGCACTCACCAGTAAGCTCATGTGGGCCAAATCATCGCCCCGCAGGGTATCGCCCCAAGTGGTAGAACCGATCATGAGAATGCCGAGGGGTTGACGATGGCGGACAATGGGATAGATGGCCGTGCCTTGAATGCCCAAACGGGTGGCGGCTTCTCGTAACTCGCCTAGGCGGGGTTCCTCCTTGAGACTGGGCAAACTAATCGGCTTGCGGTTGATCAACACCTGATCGAGAAGACTACCGGCGGCAAGGGTCAATTTCTGCTTCAGAAAAGGATGATCGCCAACGGGCGTGGTTCCCCCTTGGCCAATGAGTTGTTTGGCGGCTTCATTGTATAGTCCCAACCAAGCAAAGGACATGCCGAGGATTTCTTGGACAAAGCTCACCAAGGGAGCAATGAGTCCACCAATTTGCTCTTGCTGTTGCAGTTGCTTAATGGTGTTAACCAGTGCCGCCAAAGCGGGGCTGACCTTCGAGGATTTGACAGAGGTCATAGGGGCGATCGCAACCGAGAAGGATGTCTTCTATTCTAAACTTTGCCCCTCCGCAATCCTGTGCTGCAACTCACAGCAGGCAAGGAGAAAGTCTGGGGGCACAGGGGCAGGCCATGTCCCCTCAACCCGGCGATCGCCCAACACAATCAGATGCAGGCTATAGGCATGGGGATAGCCCTCCAATTCCAAATGCACAGCATCGTTGCCGCCACTGAGGGTAATCATTTCCTCTGCCATCAATTCGGGGGCGATCGCCAAAAGCTGCCCGTGGAGTTGGCGAAATAAATCCACAAATGCCTTGAATTCTGCGGCAGTAAGTTCCGTGGCCCAATCCTCAGCGCCCACCAGAGCGGCATAGAATTGATCATTGCGCCAGCCCACCCGCCAGCCTTGCCCCACCCGCAGTTCCACAGACTAGCCCTCTAAAACGTGGGTACGAGGCTACTGCTGCCGCCAAAGAGGGCCCAAGACAGGAAAAAGTTGAGAATAAAGATCGCCAATAGCGAGATCACCACAGCCGCCGTAGTGGATTGACCGACCCCCTTGGCGCCCCCTGTAGTTGTAATGCCCCAATTGCAGCCAATGATGGCCACCACACCGCCAAAAATGCCTGACTTGATAATTGAACTCCACAGATCCCAAGTTTGCAGAAAGTTCTGAATGGACTCAATATAGACCCCACGGGGAATGCCGTAGAGATAATCGGCAATCACTAGCCCACCCCACAGCCCCGTTACGAGTGCCAAGATATTGAGAATCGGCAACATCAGCACGCAGGCAATAAACCGTGGCACCACCAGATAATCCACCGGATCCGTGCCCAGCATATAGAGGGCGTCAATTTGCTCAGTGACTTTCATGGTGCCAATTTCAGCCGCAAAGGCAGAGCCAACTCGCCCGGCGAGTACCACCGCTGTCAGCACCGGCCCCAGTTCCCGCGCTAGGGCGATCGCCAGCACCCCACCCACCGCAGAGGTGGCACCAAAGGTAATAAATTCACGGGCGACCTGAATCGTAAACACCATGCCCACAAAGGCTGCTGTAATTAGGGCAACACTGAGGGAGGCAGGCCCCACCAAGGCCATTTGCTCGATCGAGTTGCGCAGCGGAATCCGCCCCCGCAGCAAATGATAGGTGACTTGACCCGCCAAGAGAAAGGCTGTGCCCAAGCGTTGTATGCCCTGACTTGCACGCCAGCGCAGCCGTGGCCACTTCCTCGCCTTCATTGTTGCGCCCTAGAAATTACCGGTTTCACCCGCAGCACCATTACCCAAGCCTGAGAGTTTGAGGAAGAGGTTTTTATCCGTTGTGCTCTGATAAACACAGCTGATTTCAGGATTGGCTTCAAGGTTGCCCACATAGCCAAAGGTATTCAGCCGCTGCCGACAACTGCGCAATTGCTCACCGGTAATGAGTTGTCGCTGTTCTAGCAGGGCAACGTTATTGGCACGCAGCACACAGCCCGGTTGCATCACCGGTTGGGAAACAAAGACCGAAAAGGGGTTAAAAGTGACAAAAATCCGCGTATCCACCGCGATCGCGCTCGCACCAAATTGCACGCAAATATCAGGATTGGGCGCCGCCTGATCAATAAACTGCGTTGAGGCCACGTTGTCAGGATTGAGGGTGGTGGTTTTGCTAAAGGTGACACCCACACCAACGCCAATAATAAAGACCCCTCCCAACACCGCCAGAGTGCGGGTATTCACTGGTGACTTCGATTCTGGCTGGGGAGGCCGACGAGTTTGGGGACGCGGACGCGGTGGGGATGGCGAACGTCGAGGCATAGCAGGAAGAGTGAACAGCACTTCCCTACCAGTATGCCCTTAGAAGGCAGGGTTTGACTGCCCCCCTGCTTGTTTTGGCTTCGCCTTGTTGACCTTGAGCACCCGTCCTAGCCATGTTGCACCGTCGAGATCATCAATGGCAGCGGCCTCCTGAGTTTCATCCACCAGTTCGACAAAAGCAAAGCCACGCCGTTTGCCTGTTTCTCGATCCACCGGCAACACAATCCGGCGAATAGCACCATATTTTTCAAAAACTTCGCGAAGATCGTTTTCTGTCGCCTCATAGGAGAGGTTGCCGATGTACAGTGTCATAACCCGAACTCAGAAGCAATTTGACAATCATCATAGCCTCTCGCTTTCCCTTACCCATGCGATCCAGACTACAGAACCCAACACCTTGCAAAGAAAATTAACGTTTTCTATCAGCCCCAAAATATACCAAGGTTAAAAAGAAATTAATTCCTCCCTTAATGTCACCTACAGCCCTTTGCACAGGGTTTGAGCCGCGTCCGACAGATTCAGCAAATTGCCGCCAAGCCCATTCTCTCGTGGAATCCACCGGAGTCTCTCTAGGAGAGGATTTGAGTATTTTCAGTGGTCTTGTAGAAAATAATTTCACCCCCCTCGCAAGGGATCCCTCGGAACAGGGGGTTGCAATCCGCTCTGGGAGAGGCTATATTCAAGGTACTCTTGCTTCTCTCCGGGGAAGTGGATTAAATGAGAATGAACCAGCCCGTCAAAGAACGAATCACTGCCGCCATCAGTTGTAACAATACAGCTTGCAGGTTTTGACGCACGGCTTCTAGGGTTTCGAAGGACTGCCATGCTCATGCTGCTCGCAGATGTTGCCACAACCGCTCCATGGGATTGACCTCGAAGGCAAACACAGGCACAACATTGCGCACAATGCGATGCACCGTCGGGTAGGCGACCTCAAGCTGATGCTCCTGTCGTAGCCACTGCACAATAGCCTTGTAACTGTCAAACCCGCTGGGGTCTTGTAGGCGTTCCTGCAACTGTGCCATCACTGTTGGGGGGATGATGCGGGCGGCTCCGGGGGCGTCTTGACTGCCAATAACTGCTGGAGTCCTCCTTGGCGATAGGCGTTCAGCCAGCGAGTAATGCTGGACTCGTTGCAATGGAGCAATTGGGCAATTTGTGGGCAGCTGTGGACAAGTCCTTGCTTCAGCCAGTAGAGCATCTGCAAGCGTTCCTGCTGTCGGGCATTGGTTTCATGTTGTAGGCGCCGCTGCAGTTCTTCAGAGCTTTCTGTAATTGTGAGGACGAGCGGGCGAGCCATGAAGGTCTCCTACTGGGATGACTTCAGTTTTAGGATAGACAATTGCCTCGTTTAAGACCTATTTATTAAGCTCAATGTTACAAAGAGCTGGTATTAGCAGAATCAATAAATACAACCCTTTTTTAGAATATGAGACACGTGACGGGTACGCGATCCTCTCCCGCTCTCGCAGTTTTGAACCTGTCTCGGGCTGTAGTTCGAGCTACTGAATGGATGTGGGGTTTTTCTATGGGCGGTGAGGACAGTTCTGCGATTGCGCCAGCAAAACAACTATGCGATCCAAACCAGCACGGAGTTGAGCCGTGGCCTCCCCCCCTTGATTGACCACAAGACTAAAGACGAAAGGGCGATCCTGCAACGGTTCCACGTAGCCCGCTAGGGCAACCACCCCCCGCAATGTGCCGGTTTTCGCCCAGACACGATCCTGAGCCGCTGTATCACGAAAGCGCTGTCGCAGGGTGCCGGATCGTCCGGCAAGGGGGAGCGATCGCCGCCACAGCGAGGCATCCTTTGTTTGCGTTATATGTTGCAGCAGCGTGACTAAACCATTGGGCGTCAGCCAATTTTGCCGCGAGAGTCCCGAACCATCTACTAAAACCGCTGCTTGGACACCGATGCGCTCTAGATAGCGTTGGCGATAGCCGGGTTGTGCTGCCTCCAGAGCCGTAAGGAGCATTTCTGCATAGAAATTGTCACTCTCTTGGAGAACCGGCAAAATTAACGCTTCTAGGGGGGGTGAGGCATGGCGCACCAACACATTGGGTAACGGCTCTGCTGTTTCCACAAGGCGAATTTGCTGCACTTGAATACCGGCTTGGGCAAAGGCCCGCTGCACCTGTTGTTGAAGATAGGGGATCGACTCACTGAGAGGAATGCGCAGTTTTGCCGGTTCACTGCCAATGTGGAGTTGACCCCGCACAATGATCTGCTGGCCGCGCACCTCACTTTCCAGAAATTCTGGCTCAGAGGGGGTCACGGTGCGGGTCTCATTGACCACTCGAAAATGAGTCTGCGGCTGCCGTAGTGCTAAGGGTTGCCCCAACTGTTGTGGTATGACCTCTAGGTTCAGGGCATTTTGATTGAGACTAAAGCGCGTCACTACCGCTGCATAGCCCATCGTCAGGTCTTCGATCGCCCATGTGGGTTCCATCCTCACAGGAGTTACACCGCCGATTTCCAAGATTGGAATCTGGCGAATGCCCTGTTGGCTAAGGCGGAGTGCCATTTGTTGCAGGTCTTGGCTGCTGAAACTGGGGTCAAAACTGCCCTGAAGACGCAGGGTTGTCCTGTCGGGCGATCGCGCGCTGAGGGTGGTCTCAAAGAAATGATTAGCTCCCCAATAGTCTAAGGCGGCAGCCACTGTCGTTAGCTTGACATTCGAGGCCACCAGAAAGAGCTTTTCCCCTTGGTAGTCGTAGAGAAGATCCCCCGTGGTTAAATCCCGCACCACCATGCCCCATTGACCCCGTTGCCATTGGGGATTTTGAATTTCCTGTTGCAGGGCACGAGCCAAGTCTTGGCGGCAGAGACCGAAGGCGGCAGGTGAAACCACCAGGACAATCAAACTAGCAGGGGGCAGAAGCCATCGAAGCCATGCCATGGGGCACTAGATCCTTGACATAGACGCGATCGCAACGCTGCGTTTCCACACCCGTCGCCGGCTGATAGCCCGCCTTTTCGTACAAATGGACGGCTGTAGTCATGATTGAGGCCGTTTCAATCCAGATTTTGCGGTAGCCGGCCGCTGCAATGGCTACCTCCAGATGGTGCAGGAGAAATGTCCCTAGGCCTTGGCCGCGTACGCGGGGATGGAGATACATTTTGCGAATTTCGACAGCCGCTTCGCCCCGCTGAATGGGATAGAAGGCGATCGTGCCCACAACTTCCGAGGCTCGCTCCACCACCCAAAATTGTCCGCCCCGGCGGTGGTAGTAATCTTCAACGTGAACCACATCGGCATCGGCGCCTTCGGGTTGCCAAGAAAGGCCAAACTCACTGAGGACATTAGCAATGAGGTGCATGACCGCTGCGCGATCGCGATCGCACCAATGGCGCACCCCACAATCCCCATAGTGAAGAAAAAATGCACTCAAGGACAGCTGCCTCCCATAAAATTACAGTCCTTTTCACAGAGAGAGAACACGCACAAAAGCATCGAAACCGCTGTGCCCCCAAAAGAACTGTACTGCCACTCTAACGATTCAGCGTGAGGCTCGCAAGATCATTTTGCTACTGTTTTTATCTTTGTTTCATCTTTGCTGCCGCCGCTGCTCTCTTAAGCGCCAACTTAGTATAGGAAAAGATGCTGGACAAACGGACGATGCAAGACTTTGGCGTTGTGATTGTCGGTGGTGGCTTAGCAGGCTGTCGTGCTGCTTTGGAAATTTGCCGCCTGGCCCCAGAGACCCCGATTGCCCTTGTGTCCAAAACCCATCCCATTCGTTCCCATTCCGTTGCTGCCCAAGGGGGCATTGCCGCTACGCTGAAAAATGTCGACAGCGAAGACTCTTGGGAAAGCCATGCCTTTGATACCGTCAAGGGGTCAGACTTTCTTGCGGATCAGGATGCCGTCGCCATTCTTGCCCAAGAAGCGCCCGATGTGGTGATTGACCTTGAGCATTTGGGGGTGCTCTTCTCTCGCCTGCCCGATGGCCGCATTGCCCAACGTCCCTTTGGTGGTCACACGCACCAGCGCACTTGCTATGCAGCCGACAAAACTGGTCATGCCATTCTCCACGAACTCTACTGCAATCTCCTGAAATACAACGTCACCTTTTTTAGTGAGTGGTATGTGCTGCGGCTGATTGTCGAGGATCAGCAGGCCAAGGGGGTCGTTGCCTACCACATTGAAACGGGTCAACTGGACATTCTGCGGGCACCTGCCATTCTTTTTGCCACAGGGGGCTATGGTCGCGTCTTTAATACCACCTCTAATGATTTTGCCTCCACGGGGGATGGCTTAGCGATGACGGCACGGGCAGGCTTGCCCCTTGAGGATATGGAGTTTGTCCAATTTCACCCCACGGGGTTGTATCCAGCGGGGGTTTTGATTTCTGAGGCGGTGCGCGGTGAAGGGGCTTATTTGGTCAATGCCGAGGGAGAACGCTTTATGGCACGCTATGCCCCCAGTCGCATGGAACTGGCTCCCCGTGATATTACCTCGCGGGCGATCGCCATCGAAATTCGCGAAGGGCGCGGCAGCCACAGTGATGGCTCAGCCGGCGGGCCTTTTGTTTATCTCGATGTCCGCCACTTGGGTCGCGAAACAATCATGAGTCGCATTCCCTTCTGTTGGGAGGAAGCCCATCGCTTGGCGGGGGTAGATGCCGTGGTGGAGCCGATTCCTGTACGTCCGACGGTGCACTATTCAATGGGGGGGATTCCGGTCAATGTCAATGGTCAGGTGCGTGCCAATGCCACGGAACTGGTGACCGGGTTTTATGCCGCTGGTGAATGTGCCTGTGTCTCGGTGCATGGTGCCAATCGCTTGGGGAGTAATTCCCTCCTAGAATGTGTGGTCTATGGCCGCCGTACCGGTGGGGCGATCGCCAAAGATTTACCGAGCTTGCCCCAACCCCAATTTGACCCCCAGCCGTATCTACAGGCAGCGGAGCAACAGATTCAGCACCTCTTTAGTCAAGCGGGGGATTTACGCATTGCCCAACTACGGCAGCAGGTTCAAGATTGTATGACCCAATACTGTGGCGTATTTCGCACCGCGGCTCTGATGCAGAGGGGTTTGGAAGAATTGCAGCGGCTGAAAGCAGCCTATGCGCGGATTCGTCTCGACGATCGCCAGCGCTACTGGAACACAGAGCTGTTAGAGGCGTTTGAGTTAGCAAATATCCTCGTGGTTGCGGAAGTGATTTTGAGCAGCGCCCTTGCTCGCCAAGAGAGTCGTGGTGCCCACTTCCGTGAAGACTATCCGCAGCGGGATGATGTCAACTTCCTACGCCACACCCTAGCCACCTACCACAGCGACGGCATGAGGATTGACTATCTGCCCGTCACCATCACCATGTTTCCCCCCCAAGAGCGCAAGTATTAAAGCCATGCAACGGTTACCTGCGACCCCTGCCCTCAACCGTTTTATTATTGGCATCACCCTCTTTGTTCTGATCATGTTGGTGGCGGTGGTGGGCTACACCAGTTTTGGCTGGAACTGGCTCGATGCCCTTTACATGTACGTGATCACCGTCTTTGGCATTGGCTACAGTGAAGTGCGACCCCTGATTACGCCGGCGCAACGCTTCTTTAACATGCTGATCATTGTGGCCGGCAGTGCAGCAACGGTTTATACCATCGGTGCGGTGGTGCAACTGTTTACCGAAGGGGAGATCAAACGCCTACTGGATATTCAGCGGGCGAGCCGCGACATCAACAAACTCAACCGCCATGTCATTGTCTGTGGCTTTGGCCGCATTGGTCAGGTAATGGCTCAGGAATTATCGGCATTAAAAACCCCCTTTGTGATTTTGGATGTCAATGAACAGCGCATTGATCTAGCGATACAGTTGGGCTATTTGGCCTATTTGGGGAGTGCGGCGGAGGAAGAAACGCTGCGCGTGGTGGGGATCGAGCGGGCGATCGCCCTAGCGACGGTGCTGCCCAATGACACGATCAATGTCTTTATTACGCTGACAGCGCGCTCCCTGAATCCGAGCCTGCTGATTGTGGCGCGGGCGAATTTGGCAAGCACAGAAGCAAAGCTACGTATGGCAGGAGCGGATCACGTAGTCTTGCCGACAAAAATTGGTGCCATTCAAATGACTAACCTGATTCGGCGGCCACGCATTGACTTTCTTGAGCAAACGGGCGATCGCGAGACCCTCAACGACCTCTTGAGCCACATTGATGCTCACCTTGAGGAACTGGAGATTACTGCCGATTACCCCTACGTGGGTACGCGCTTGACAGGACTTGAGGTACGCGGCCAAGGGGCATTTATTATTGTTGGCCTGCGCAAAAGTGATGGCCAATTATTCCCGACCCGCGCCAATCCCCTTGTGGAAGTGGGCGATACATTGATTCTATTGGGGCATGCTCAAGATACCCCCAAGCTCATTCGCAAATATACTGCCCGCTCCCGCCACTCCCAATGACAACCCCCGCTCATCTCGCTGACCTTAAGGATCACGTCATCATTTGCGGCTATGGTCCCCTTGGTCGCACCTTAGCGATGAACTTGGCTGCTGCCCAAATCCCCTTTGTCGTGATTGACAACCAGCGGCAGCGACTACGGCTTGCCCAGCAGTCAGGGCACCTTTTCTATCGCGGTGACGATCTCATGGATGAAAATGAGCTGTTGGCGGTGGGGGTGGATCGCGCTCGCACTGTAGTGGCGGTTTTGGCCGATGATGCCAGTAATGTCTTTATCACCCTGATTGCCCGTCGCCTCAATCCCAACTTACAAATTTTGGCCTATGGTGAATTGCCAGCCACAGAGTCCAAACTGCGTTTTGCCGGTGCCGATCATGTGGTCTTGCCCTCGAGTATCAGTGCCCAACGCATGGTGCAGCTCATTACTCGCCCGACAGTCTTGGATTTTCTTGAGGAAAAGGATGAGCGCAGTCACTTGATTGAGCTACTCAGCCAGCTCGATCTTCAGATTGAGGAGTTTACGCTGCCCTTGGAGTCCTCGCTGGTGGGGCTAGCGATCGCCGATGTGGAAGCGAAAGGCCGAGGCCGCTTTATTATTGTTGCTCTCCGCCATCAGAACGGTGCCTTGGTGACCCATCCCCCCTTAACCTTGCCCCTAGGGCCGGGGGATACCCTGATTGCCCTTGGCCGAGCAGCGGAAATTAAAACCTTCTTTCGCCAATATGCCCACCGCCAGCCAATTCGCTATCGCGGCCTAGGAAGCTAGCCCTTCAGGCCAGCAGTGGTTTGGGAGGGAATGATATATCGTTGCAAGAAAATAAACACAATGAACACGGGCACAATTGAAATCACCGAGCCAGCGGCAATGAGTCGCCAATCCAAAGAAAACGTCCCCGCCAAGGTGACCACGCCAATGGGCAGGGTATAAAGTTCTGGCTGATCCAAGACCAACAGGGGCCAGAGAAAATCACTCCAAGCACCAATAAACACAAAAATGCCAAGGGTAACAAGGGCAGGGCGAATGGCCGGCAGCATCACAAACCACCACAGCCCCAATTCTGAGCAGCCATCGAGGCGAGCCGCTTCCTCTAGTTCCTTGGGCACCGCCATAAAGGCCTGTCGCAACAGAAAAATGCCAAAGGCAGAGGCCAAACTCGGCAGAATCATTCCCAGATAGGTATTCCGCAGCCCCAACTGCACCGCCAAAATAAACAGGGGAATCATGATGATTTGAAAGGGAATCATGATCGTGGCCAAAATGGCCGTAAAGATCACCTCACGTCCGCGAAAGGACAGCCGTGCCAAGGGATAGGCGGCTAAGGCCGAGGTCAGGAGATTGCAGGCCACCGTTAAGACTGCCACCAGTGTACTGTTGAACAGGTACTGGCCAAAGGGATTCGTTTGCCAAACCGTAACAAAATTCGCCCAGGTTGGTTCGGCCGGCAGCCAGCGGGGCGGAAAGGCAAAAATATCTTCATTGGCAGACTTGAAGGCGGTACTGGTGAGCCACACCAAAGGCAGCAGCATGACGATCGCGATCGCCACCAACAGCAGGTAGGTCAAGCCTCGCCGCAAGGTCATCGCCGTGTCCAAAGATTGGTAAACATCATCAACAGGCCACCAATGACAATGGCGATCGCAAGGCCGCCAGCAATCCAGTCTAGGGTTGTCGTTTCCATCGGTAATTTCCCAAGGGTACTTTTAGACACTGCGCAAGGCAACAATCGGATCCAGCCGCGCCGCCCGTTGAGCGGGAACCACCCCAAAGAAGAGGCCAATACTGCCCGAAACGCCCACAGC
Source organism: Thermosynechococcus sp. HY213 (assembly GCF_031460975.1). Taxonomy (NCBI): domain Bacteria; kingdom Bacillati; phylum Cyanobacteriota; class Cyanophyceae; order Acaryochloridales; family Thermosynechococcaceae; genus Thermosynechococcus; species Thermosynechococcus sp. HY213. The sequence continues at coordinate 145,600 of NZ_JAVKVB010000008.1, forward strand.
AAGAGCCACAGCAACGGGAGCAACCCCAGCCTCCAAGGGGGTCAACATCACCACTAGCATCACACCACCTACGCCCACTCCCGTGCCAATGAGGCCACCGAGAGCCGAGAGGATCATCGCCTCAATCATAAACTGTGCCAGTATATCCCGCTGTGTGGCACCAATGGCCTTGCGCAGGCCAATTTCTTGGGTGCGTTCGGTTACCGAGACCAGCATAATGTTCATAATGCCAATCCCCCCCACCAGCAGGGAAATGCCGGCGATCGCCGCCAACATCAAGGTCAAGGCATTGCTGATATTGCCAATGATTTGCAGAGCTTCCTTTTGGGTTTGAATTGTAAAATCGTCCTCATCAACAATTTGATGGCGCAGCCGCAGGAGGTTGGTAATCTGAAACTTAGCCGCATCAATGCTCTGTTCATCACGGGCAGATACCGAGATAAAGGTTAGGGAAATCCCATAGGGGGAGCGCTGCCCCACAATACGGGAAGACATCGTCGTAATGGGAATATAGGCGGCCTCATCCTGATTGTTGCCAAGGAAAGCACCCTTTTCGGCCATGACGCCAATCACTTCAAAGGAAAGATTCTTGATCCGTACCTGCTGACCCACAGGATTTTCGTTAATAAAGAGCTTCCTCGCCAAATCCGAGCCTAAAATGACGACGCGGCGATGCCGTTCCACATCCTTATCGGAGATAAAGCGCCCCTGCGCCACTGTAAAACTGCGCACTGAAGGAAAGGTGGGGGTGGTCCCCACAATCAGGACATTGGTATTGCGCCCTCGATAGGTAACCCGTTGTTGCACTTGAATTTGGGGTGCCACTTCCTTAACGGTGGGCACTTGGGTGGCGATCGCCTTAGCATCCTCAAGGACAAGGGTTTGCGGCACATTAAACGTGCGGTTGCGGGCTTGGGGCGTCCCCGGCACAATAAAAAGCGTATTCGGACCAAGGGATTCAAACTGACTGGCGGCATAGCGCTGTGCCCCCTGACCCACGCCGACCATGGCAATCACCGCTGCGTTGCCAATAATTATCCCCAGCATCGTCAGGCCGCTACGCAGTCGATTGGCCTTGAGGGTGGCGATCGCCATGCGCACACTTTCAGCAATGTCCATGATTCTGCGCCGAAAACACCTGTTTTTAATCTAACTTGAGATCTTCTTTTTCCTCAGACTTCTAGTGGGGGGGTCAGGATTGCGGTAGGGGAATGCTTTTGCCGTTGAAGTGGTTCATCGCTGCCTCCACCCCAGACTGAATACTTAACTCAATGGCATCCACGGCAAGGTCAAGCACAGCAGGTAAAATGGCGAGTTCAGCAGCCGAAAAATGTCCCAAAACAAAGGGCACAGCATTGCGCGGCCCGGTTTGTTGCTGCAGGCGATCGCCAAAGGCAATGCCCACCTTGAGGCGGGGAAACTGCTGCGAATGACAGTGTTGAATAATTGACTTAATGCCGTTGTGTCCGCCCGTCGAGCCACTCAAGCGCAAGCGCAGCCGCCCCAAGGGCAAATCGGCATCATCATAGACGACAAGGGTTCGCTCAAGGGGCAGCTTATAAAAATTCAGCAGGGCATGGAGAGACTGCCCCGAACTATTCATATAGGTAGTGGGTTTGAGGAGGCGTACCTTTTGACCATGAATCAGAACCTCTGCCACCTCTCCCAAGAAGCGCCGCTGCGGGGTCAACTGCACCTTATACCGATCGGCAAGGGCGTCAAGGACACGAAAGCCAATATTGTGGCGCGTCGTCGCATACTCTGCCCCCGGATTCCCAAGGCCGACAATCACACAGGGTTGGAGAACCATGCCACCTAAGCAGAGGGTTCCCGCGATGATTCCGATTCTGCCTTGGCCTGCTGTTCCTGTTCGAGGGCAGCGGTCTGCCGTTTCATTTCATCTTGGAATTCACGGGAGGCTTCCTCAAAGGCACGCTTGGTTTTGCCAAGGCTGCGACCAATTTCCGGCAGCTTTTTAGGGCCAAAGATTAAAAGCGCCACCACCAGAATCACAATCAGTTCCGGCAGACCGATACCAAAAACGTTCATGGGTTATCCTAGTGCTTTCCAACTCACGTTAACACCATCGAGGATGAGTGTCGAGTTGTAGATTTGCAAAATAATCAGCAAAAAGACAAGGAACAGCCCCATAAAGACCGCCATCAAGGGAGTGGTACCCCAGCCGGGGGCGACTTTACCGTATTCAGAGTTCAAGGGGCGCAGGAGATCCCCTAGCCAAGTCCGTCGTGCCATAAATCCCTTTTTTGAACGAGATGAACAGAGTTTTAATGTTTCGTAATATTATAGAAGCACATCTTGCTCCCATTGAGAACGCTTCTATGGAACCTGCAACAGTTCTTAGCATTGCTCTCGCTGCCATCTGCATTGGCGTGACCGGCTACTCTATCTACCTCTCCTTTGGCCCTCCTTCCAAGGAGTTAGCGGATCCTTTTGACGATCACGAAGACTAAAGCTAGAGTCCCTCAACGGGGACACCCAAAAAGCTGGCGATTGTGGCGCCTTGGGTTTCGAGTTCTGCCAACGGCAAGGGCGCACCTACGCGCGTTAGGGGGACTTCGCCGCGACCTTTGATTTTAAGGTAGAGGGCGCGTTTCGGGTTTAGCCCTTCTTTAATCATAATTCTCACGGATTGGACATCGCTGATGGGGCAGCTGACCTCAATGCGGCGATTCTTCCCCGGAAAACCCCAGCGGAAAATGCGGACAACGCCCGTTTCTTTGTTGAACTCGTTAAAGCCACCGCCAATATCCCAAGCGATCGCCAGCCACAGATACGTTGCCAACAGCAGCGCCGCCACCCCATAAAAGCCAATGGCAATGCCTTGGGGAATAAAGACTAAATCAATTGGGTTCCCAATGGGCAGTAGGTTGCGGTGCAAATAGCTAGAAAGACCGGCCAAAAAGAAACCCAAGCCACCAATGGAGACCGCTGTTGCCCAAAAGTAGTTACTAGGGCGACGGGAACCCAGCACCGTATAGCGCAGAATCGACTCTTGACGCGGGGATGGCTCAGTTACAGGGGAGTTCGTCATAGCTTCCGTTGCCAAAGTTAAAGCACTTTACATATTAAGAGAAATTGGGGGTATTCCTAAAGGAAGAATTTCTGTGCCTCCACAATCCTCTGCATAAAAGCTAGGCTAGAACTACTCTTGGGTGGCTAATTCTACCTGTAGAGTAGGGAAGTCCGAAAAAGCGTTTTTCTTGCAATTCATACAATATAAATAGTTAAAAACTGGAAAAAGGGGTCAAAGGGTCAGCTATGCAACCATCCAATCCAAATCAATTTACCGAAAAAGCATGGGCTGCGATCGCCCGCACACCAGATCTAGCCAAGCAGGCACAGCACCAGAATCTCGAAAGTGAACACCTGATGAAATCGCTGCTCGAGCAAGAGGGTCTAGCGACACAAATTTTCCAAAAAGCTGGCTGTTCGGTGCAGCGCATTCGCGATCTCACCGATGAATTCATTAACCGTCAGCCGAAAATCAGTAATCCCAGTGGCGTCTATCTAGGACAGAGCCTTGACAAGCTCCTCGATCGCGCCGAAGAGGCACGCAAACAGTTTGGCGATGAGTTTATCTCGATTGAGCACTTGGTATTGGCCTTTGCCCAAGACGATCGCTTTGGCAAAAAACTTCTTCAGGAGGTCGGCCTGAGCGAAAAAGCCCTACGGGAAGCGATTCAGCAAATTCGCGGCTCCCAAAAAGTGACGGATCAAAATCCAGAGGGCAAATATGCGGCGCTGGAAAAATATGGCCGTGATCTGACGCTCTTGGCTCGTCAAGGGAAACTGGATCCCGTCATTGGCCGTGATGATGAAATTCGCCGTGTGATTCAGATTCTTTCCCGCCGTACCAAAAATAACCCAGTGCTCATTGGTGAACCCGGCGTTGGTAAAACCGCCATTGCTGAAGGCTTGGCACAGCGGATTGTGGCGGGGGATGTGCCTGATTCCCTGCGCGATCGCCAGTTGATTGCTCTCGACATGGGTGCCTTGATTGCCGGTGCCAAGTATCGCGGTGAATTTGAAGAGCGCCTCAAAGCAGTTCTCAAGGAGGTCACCGACTCCAACGGCCAAATCATCCTCTTTATTGATGAAATCCACACTGTCGTTGGTGCCGGGGCAACCCAAGGGGCGATGGATGCCGGCAACCTGCTCAAACCGATGTTGGCGCGGGGGGAACTGCGCTGTATTGGTGCCACCACCCTTGATGAGTACCGCAAGTACATTGAAAAGGATGCAGCTCTGGAACGGCGGTTCCAGCAAGTCTATGTGGATCAGCCCAGCGTTGAGGACACGATCTCCATCTTGCGGGGTCTCAAGGAACGCTATGAGATCCACCATGGCGTGAAAATTTCCGATACCGCCTTGGTGGCAGCAGCTACGCTCTCAACCCGCTACATTAGCGATCGCTTCTTGCCCGATAAAGCCATTGACTTGGTCGATGAAGCCGCCGCGAAACTGAAAATGGAGATTACCTCCAAGCCGGAGGAACTGGATGAGATTGACCGCAAAATCCTGCAGCTGGAAATGGAGCGGCTCTCCTTGCAAAAAGAAACCTCGGCAGCTTCGCGCGATCGCCTTGAGAAGCTGGAAAAAGAGCTAGCGGATCTCAAGGAAGAGCAAAGCCGCCTCAATGCCCAGTGGCAAGCAGAAAAAGAGGTCATTGACCGTCTCCAAGCCATCAAAGAAGAAATCGAAAAAGTCAACATCGAGATCCAGCAAGCGGAGCGCAACTACGACCTCAACCGTGCCGCTGAACTGAAGTACGGCAAACTCACAGAACTCCACAAACAACTGGCGGCAGCCGAAGCCAAACTGCGGGAGATTCAAGTGGGCGGTCGCTCTCTGCTGCGGGATGAAGTGACCGAGGCCGACATTGCCGAAATCATTTCCAAGTGGACGGGCATCCCTGTCAGCAAACTAGTGGAGTCGGAAGCCCAAAAACTGCTGCACCTCGAAGAAGAGCTGCATAAACGGGTTGTCGGTCAAGATGAGGCCGTCACCGCAGTAGCGGAGGCCATTCAGCGCTCCCGTGCCGGACTAGCGGATCCCAACCGTCCCATTGCCAGCTTCATCTTCCTTGGGCCAACGGGTGTCGGTAAAACGGAATTGGCCAAAGCCTTGGCGGCCTTCATGTTCGACACCGAAGAGGCGATGGTGCGGATTGACATGTCGGAGTACATGGAGAAACACGCCGTATCGCGGTTAATTGGGGCGCCCCCCGGTTATGTGGGCTATGACGAAGGCGGTCAACTCACAGAAGCCATTCGCCGCCGTCCCTATGCCGTGGTTCTCTTCGATGAGATTGAAAAAGCCCATCCCGATGTCTTCAACGTGTTCCTGCAAATTCTCGATGATGGCCGCGTCACCGACTCCCAAGGGCGGACGGTGGACTTCAAGAACACCATCATCATCATGACCAGCAACATTGGTTCTCAGTACATCCTTGATGTGGCCGGCGATGACAGCCGCTACACGGAAATGTACAGCCGCGTCATGGAGGCGATGCGTGCCCACTTCCGCCCCGAGTTCCTCAACCGTGTGGATGAATTTATCATCTTCCACAGTCTGCGCAAGGATCAATTGCGGCAAATTGTCCATTTGCAGGTGCAGCGATTGCAGGAACGCCTCAGCGATCGCCACATTACCTTGTCCCTCACAGAGAAGGCGATCGACTTCTTGGCCGAAGTGGGTTACGACCCCGTCTATGGTGCCCGCCCGCTGAAACGTGCCATCCAGAAACAACTGGAAACCCCGATTGCCAAAGCTATCCTGCGGGGCGAGTTCTTCGATGGCGACACGATTCTGGTGGATGTGGGCGAGAACGAACGCCTCAGCTTCCAGCGTCAAGCGGAACTGGTAACCGTTTAGGTGCAATTGAAACTGATTCAAGAGAGTTGGGTTGGGGCTTTCCCCTCAGCCCTCTTTTTTTGACCAAGCGTTTTAGTAGCCTCCGTCAAACAGGGTAATCTTGGCCAATAGTCCTGCCACCATCAAAAAGAGCGCCACTAGTAGTGCCCAAAGGCGATTTTCCGTTGAACCTTGGCGCTTTCCTAGGTCCACTAACTGCTCACGATTGGTTTGCACTTCCAAGCGCACTGCCTCGATTTTGGCTTCTATAGTGTTGAATTTCTCGTCAATCGTGTTAAACTTCTCGTCAAATTTTGCTTCCAGCGTGTTCAGCTTCTCTTCAAACTTGGCTTCTAGTGTGTTGAACTTTTCTTCAAATCTGACTTCTATAGCATTCAATTTCTCATCTACTATCTGGAACTTTTGATCAATCGTATTGAATTTCTCACGGATTTCCGCGTGACCGACTTTCACCTCAAGGGTAAGTTCCGCCAGTTGCGACTGCATGGCTTTCATGGTCTCGAGGACTTCTGTCAGTTGCGATTGGGTGACGGGTTCACTCATGCTGCTCATCCTTAGACTTGGTCAAACAGGGTAATCTTGGCCAATAGTCCCGCCACCATCAAAAAGAGCGCCACCAGTAGTGCCCAAAGGCGGTTTTCCGTTGAACCTTGACGCTTCCCTAAGTCCACTAACTGCTCGCGATTGGTTTGCACTTCCAAGCGCACTGCCTCGATTTTGGCTTCTATGGTGTTGAATTTCTCGTCAATCGTGTTGAACTTCTCGTCAAATTTTGCTTCTAGCGTGTTCAGTTTCTCTTCAAACTTGGCCTCCAGAGTCTGGAATTTTTGGTCAATCGTGTTAAATTTCTCACGGATTTCCGCGTGACCCACTTTCACCTCAAGGGTGAGTTCTGCGAGTTGCGACTGCATGGCCTTCATCGTCTCGAGAACTTCTGCGAATTGAGACTGGGTGACGGGTTCACTCATGCTGCTCATCCTTAGACTTGGTCAAACAGGGTAATCTTGGCCAATAGTCCCGCCACCATCAAAAAGAGCGCCACTAGTAGTGCCCAAAGGCGGTTTTCCGTTGAACCTTGACGCTTCCCCAAGTCCACTAACTGCTCACGATTGGTTTGTACTTCCAAACGCACTGCCTCGATTTTGGCTTCTATGGTGTTGAATTTCTCATCAAATTTTGCTTCCAGCGTGTTCAGTTTCTCTTCAAACTTGGCCTCCAGAGTCTGGAATTTTTGATCAATCGTATTAAATTTCTCACGGATTTCGGCTTGACCGACTTTCACCTCAAGGGTGAGTTCTGCGAGTTGCGACTGCATGGCCTTCATGGTCTCGAAGACTTCTGCGAGTTGAGATTGGGTGATGGGTTCACTCATGGGTGGAGTTCAAGGGGACTTAAGTTTATTCTAGAGTGACCCAGCAATTTCCGTTTTTAACGTCTCCATAAATGCCGAATAATTTTGGTGGTTGGCTGGGAAGCCGAGTTCTAGCCAAGTCTGGGGTAATGTGTCTGCAATAAACTGACGTGCTTCAGTACCATCGTTAGGCTGGCGATCGCCCCCTTGGTATTTCCCAATTACTCCTCCAGCCAAGCCAGATTGCGACGATGATTTAGTTCTGCTTCTAAAACGATAATTTCTTATTGGCAGAAAATTAAATGGTTATTAACTCTCAGATGGTAGGGTGTTATATGCTACACAGGCAAGGGTAATTTTTTGTATTTTTGTGTTTTTACTTCCTCCTATCTGGTGATTTTTGCGACCTGTACTCCTCAGAATGCCCAAAACGAACCTCAAAGGATACAGAGACAGGGCAAACGCCGGCAAGGGTCTGACGGTATATTGGATTCAGACTGCCAGCCCCAATCTTTGGTAACGGTGAGGAAACTTGTGTTCATGGTCAGTGAGCAACAGCAATGGTAAGTTCTGGTCCCAAGCCCCGTCCAGAAGGGTTTGCTGCTCTGATGCGGAACAAGAATTTCCTCAAGTTATGGGGCGGTCAAATCATCTCCCAACTGGCGGACAAAATTTTTCTCGTCCTCCTAATTACACTGGCGGTTTCCTACGACGCCAGCTATGAACTGCCCGGCTCTAAGGCCTCAGCCGTAATGATTGCCAATACCCTACCAGCGGTCTTCTTTGGCTCAACGGCAGGCACCTTTGTGGATCGCTACCCCAAGCGGGAGCTAATGAGCATTACCAATATTCTGCGCGGGCTACTGGTTTTTGCTCTGATCTTTATTCCGAAGCGGTTTACGCTGCTGCTCCTGATTGCCTTTTCTGAGTCCATTCTTACGCAATTCTTTGCCCCGGCAGAACAGGCGGCGATTCCCCTGCTAGTGAAGGAGGAAAATCTGCTCTCGGCGAATGCCCTCTTTATCACAACAATGATGGGGTCACTCGTAGTGGGGTTTGCCATCGGTGAGCCATTGCTGAGTGGTGCTGTGGCCATAGGGGGTGTCTATGCCCGTGAAGTCGTTGTCGGTGTGCTGTACGTTATGGCGGGATTGGTTTTAGCCTCGATTCGCTACCGAGAAGCAGTTCATGAGCGCGATCGCCACCTCAATGTATGGCAGGACTTGCAGGAGGGGTTTCACTACGTGCGCAAAAATCGCCTCTTGGGGAATGCCATGCTCCAGTTAACGATCCTCTATTGTGTCTTTGCCGCCTTGACGGTGTTGGCCGTCAGTTTAGCCCAAGAAATTGGCCTGCGTCCTAATCAGTTTGGCTTTCTCTTGGCCGCCGCAGGGCTGGGGTTAATTTTAGGGGCGGGGGTTTTGGGCCAATGGGGGGAAAAATTGCATCATCGACCCCTGCCTTTGATTGGCTTTTTGGTGATGGCAGCTGTCCTACTGGTCTTTGCTTTTGTGCATCATCTGTGGGTGGGTCTGGGCTTAAGTATTTTGCTGGGAATGGGGGCATCCTTAATTGGTATTCCCATGCAGACCCTCATTCAAGTTCGGACGCCGGCGACGATGCGGGGTAAGGTCTTTGGCTTCCAAAATAACATTGTCAACATTGCCCTCAGTGTGCCTTTGGCGATCGCCGGGATTCTTTCGGATTTCCTTGGCCTCACAGTGGTCATGGTGGGGATGGGGGGCGTGGTGGCGATCGCGGGCATTTGGGCATGGCGGAATACACGAGCCGTTCTTGAGGATGCGATTTAGGAGACAGGAATGCCCCTACTACACTTGAGTACTTGGCCAGAGGTCGAAGCCTATCTCAACACTTCCAAGGGGATGATTATTCCCATTGGCTCCACGGAGCAGCATGGCCCGATGGGTCTCATTGGCACCGATGCCCTCTGTGCCGAGGCGATCGCCAAAGGGGTAGGGGAAGCAACTCATGCCCTTGTTGCCCCGACAATTTCCGTGGGCATGGCCTTACACCATACGGCTTTCCCCGGCACGATTAGTTTGCGTCCTAGTACCTTGATTTTCGTCATTCGCGACTATTTAGTGAGCTTGGTACGCGCAGGCTTTCAACGCTTCTTTTTCATCAATGGTCATGGCGGCAATATCGCGACAGTGAAGGCGGCCTTTGCGGAAACCTATGCCGTTTTGGCAGATCTGCCCATCCCAGAGGCGGATCAGGTGCGCTGTGAGTTGGCCAACTGGTTTATGTGTTCCTCAGTGATGCAGCGGGCGCGGGAATTGTATGGCGATCGCGAGGGTTCCCATGCCACCCCCAGTGAAGTGGCGGTGACCCAATTTCTCTATCCAGAGGCCATTAAACGCGTTCCCCTCAATCCCGAAGTCAACACCAGTCATGCCATCTACGGTGCCGCAGATTTTCGCCGCCGCTATCCCGATGGTCGTATGGGGGCAGATTCCAGTTTGGCCACCCCTGAGCATGGACAGAAATTCTATGAGCGGGCTGTTCAGGAGTTGAGCGATCGCTACCGTCAATTTCTGCAAGCCGACTAAATGACTTTCTCTCTCCCAGCTCAAACGTGGCATTGGCACGGTTACCCGATTCTCTATCGGCATCAAGGGACTCAGGGCATCCCCCTACTCCTGATTCACGGCTTTGGTGCCTCTAGCTTGCATTGGCGCAAAAACATCCCTGCCCTTGCGGCTCACCATCAAGTCTATGCCATTGATTTACTGGGCTTTGGTGGCTCCGCCAAACCCGCTCCCTCGGTCATCCCCTATACATTTGAGACGTGGGCAACCTTGGTTCTAGACTTTTGCCGCGAGGTCATTGGTCAGCCCACGGTTTTAATCGGCAACTCCATTGGCTGCGTCGTTGCTTTACAGGCCGCTGTTTTCCAGCCTGCATGGGTCAGTCAACTGATCCTGCTGAACTGCTCTTTGCGTCAGCTCCACGATCGCAAGCGATCGCAACTGCCTTGGTACCGCCGTTGGGGAACCAGCCTACTCCAGCAACTTTTAGGCAATCGCACCCTTGGCACCTACTTTTTCCGCCAAATTGCCCAACCCCGTACTGTGCGCCGTATTCTCCACCAAGCCTATGCCAACACTGCCGCCGTCACCGATGAACTGGTAGAGATATTACTCACCCCTGCCCAAGACGTGGGGGCTGCCGAGGTCTTCTTAGCCTTTGTCCGCTATTCCCAAGGTCCCTTACCCGAAGACCTGCTACCCCAGATTACCTGCCCCACCTATTTTCTGTGGGGTGCCGCCGACCCTTGGGAACCCATTGATGAAGGGCAGAAGCTAGCTCAATTTCCCTGTGTGCAGGAGTTTGTCGCCTTACCAGAGGTGGGCCATTGCCCTCAAGATGAAGCACCTGAGCAGGTGAATGCCCACATTCTGAAATGGTTGCGCAAAATTTCCGTCAGCAGCTACGATGTTCTCTGAACTCGTGTTATACTGGTAAAGCTTAACGGGGCGTAGCGCAGCTTGGTAGCGCACCACTTTGGGGTAGTGGGGGTCGTGGGTTCAAATCCCGCCGCTCCGATTCATTGTTAGCAATCCCCAGCTGCCGCGTGATACAGCTCTGGGGCTTATTGTACACGCCTCAGGGCATGGCTTTCAAAACCCATCACCCATTTTCTACACCCAACAGTGGCAGCAATACCCCATTGACCCGCCCCACATCAAACCGCTCCTCCGCCAGACGCCGACTTGCGCGCCCCATGGATGGAATGAGCTCGGGTTGTTCAATGAAGCGACGTATAGCGTTTGCCAGTGCTGCAACATCCCGCGGTGGTACCAAGAATCCATTGACACCATCGATGACCGTCTCGCGGCAGCCGGGTGCATCGGTGGTAATGACTGGCCGCCCTATGGCCATGGCCTCTTGGGTGCTGCGCGGCACCCCTTCCCGATAAGAAGGCAGCACAAATACACTGGTCTGCGCCAGCCAAGGCTTGACATCTACTGCTCCAGGCCATTCCACCGTGCCATCCTCCAGCCAAGGCTGTAAATCTGCAGTCGACAAGCCGCCAGGATTGTCATCCAAGGAGCCCAGTAAACAAAAGCGGATCAACGGATACTCCCCCTTTACCTGCCGGGCGGCGGCCAGAAACTCCATGACCCCCTTTTCGCGCAGCAGCCGCGCCACCATGGTAAAAGTCAATGGCTGCAGGTGCGCAGGCTGCATGGGCCACTCGTCCAGCGCGACACCCGTGCCCAGTATCAATTGAAATTTCTCGGCTGGTAAGCCGCAGATTTTTTGCAACAAACATAAATCGTCCGGGTTTTGCACCACAACCCGATGCGCCAAGGGGAATGCCAAGCGATACAGTTGCGTCAGCACCCAGGATAAAACCCTGCGCTTGAATGGACTGCGTCCCTCAGGATCAGCCGTAAAAGCATAGCCTAGACCCGTCACCATCGCCACCCGCCGCGGTACCCCTGCCCAGGCTGCGGCTAGGGTTCCCCAAACATTGGCCTGGGCCGTGTAACTCAGCAAGGCATCGTAGCGGTTGGTACGAAAGATGCCCACCAGCTTCAGGAATGTTCGCAGATGACCCAAGGGGTTCAAACTCTTGCGTTCCAAGGGGTAACAAAGGCACTGGGCACCCAAACTCTCCACTTTTTGCCGTTCTTGTTGAGACCAAGTGGGCGCCAAGACATCGACGGTGCACCCCCTGTGCACCAACTCCGCGATCAATGGCAGACGAAAATTGATCACGGAATAGGCGGCATTGCTGATCAGGGCAACCTTGAAGGCCTCTTTTCTGGGCGCACCCCCCTCAGCTGCATCTTCCTCTGCCACTGTTGTGTGTGAGGTATTGCTTCCGCGCATTGCTGCCGGGAAAACCCAGCCAAGCAGTCTATCGGATCTAAAGTAACCGATCATTGTTGCAGCCACGCCTGCCACATCAGCACATCCCACAAATAATGCACCCAATTGCGCTGGCCGCAGAGATGCTCTTGCCAGCGTTGTCGGATCGGTGCTGGTGCTAGGAAACCCTCCCGTTTCAACCGCGCCTCCGAAAGCAAATCCTCCGCCCATTCCCGCAAGGGTCCACGCAACCAGTGTTCGATGGGCACGCCAAAGCCCATTTTGGGCCGCTCGATGAGTTCCTTGGGGACATAGCGGTAAAGCACCTGCCGCAGCAGCCATTTGCTCTGACCTCCACGGATTTTCATTGCCAACGGCAGCTGCCAAGCAAACTCTACCACACGGTGATCCAAAAGCGGCACACGTGTTTCCAAGCTTACTCCCATCGCCGCCCGATCCACCTTGACTAGGATGTCATCGGGAAGATAGGTGATGCTATCAAGATACAGCATGTGCTGCTCAAAATCGCAATCCTCAAGCCAAGCGTCCGGGTCGGTAAGGGGGGTGGGTGGCTCTGCCGTCACACCTAGCACGATTTCGGTGGGAGACTCCCAGTGGGAGACTAGGCGCAGATAGATTTCCTCCGAGCGGCGCACTGAAAATAACCGTGCTGCCTTATGCAGTTTATCACCAGGCAGCCGAAAGCGCAGGCGGTGCGGCAACAAGGGCGCTGCGAACCCATACAGCCTGTTCCACGCCGCGGGGGAAAGCGCCCGCACCCCAGATGCCGCCAGCTGCCGCAGTGGGCGTGGCACCATCGCCAGGCGCCGCCACAACCGCCGGGTCCAGAAATAGCGGGTGTAGCCGCCAAAGAGCTCATCGCCGCCATCCCCCGACAGGCTCACCGTCACCTGCTGGCGGGTCAGCTCAGAGACCAAAAAAGTGGGAATTTGGGATGAATCGGCAAAGGGCTCGTCATAGAGTGCGGGCAGCCGTGGAATCACCGCCATTGCGTCTTTGGGCGTCACATACAGTTCCGTATGCTCCGTGCCCAAGTGCCGCGCCACCGCTTTGGCGTGCTCGGCCTCGTTGTAGTCGCCCTCATGAAAGCCAATGGTAAAGGTCTTCACTGGCTGCGGGCTTTGAGCCTGCATGAGCGCCACCACGGTGGAAGAATCGATTCCCCCCGAAAGGAACGCCCCCAAGGGCACATCAGCCACCATCTGCCCCGCCACCGCACTGCGGACAAGCCCTTCCAGTTCGTCGATGGCGTCTTGCGCTGATCCTTTGAAGGGATGATGCAACCCCCACTGCGCCACTTTCCGCAGCGACCAGTAGGTTCGGATGTCGCCGCGGCTGCCAATGGGCAAGGAGCCTGCAGCAAACTGTACATAGCACCCTGGCGGCAGCTTCCAGATGCCCTCATAGATGCTCCACGGTGTGGGAATGTAGTTGTAGCGCAGCAAAAGTGCGAGTGCCCGCCGCTCAATGCTATGGTCAAAACCGGGAAAGGTACGGATTGCCTTCAGCTCCGAGCCGAACACCAGTGTCCCCTTGACCCAGCCATAATAGAGAGGTTTTTCCCCCATGCGATCTCTAGCTAGGGTTAATGTACGAGTCTTGCGATCCCAGAGGGCAAGAGCAAACATGCCAACTAGCTTTTCTAGGGCTGTGGTCACGCCCCAATGGCTAAAAGCCGCCAGTAGCGTCTCGGTATCGGAATGTCCGCGCCAAGAGGGGGCTGCACCAAGCGCTGTTAACTCCTGACGCAGTTCAAGGTGGTTGTAAATTTCACCATTAAAGACGAGGACATAACGGCCACACGCAGAAGCCATCGGCTGATGTCCTGCGGGGGAAAGATCAAGAATTGCTAGACGACGGTGGCCTAGGGCGATACCTGCCGCCTCATCTATCCAGACTCCCTCATCATCAGGGCCGCGATGGGAAAGGGTGCCATTCATCTTGCGGATAGTTGCTGCCCAGTCACCTAAAAAGGCAGCGTTGAGAAAACCAACTAGGCCACACATAGTCTATTCATAAAATTTCGGTATCTCCACCTTCTTATAGCCTAATGCCGTCCAGAATGGAGGACTATCTGAAAATTGAATATTTTCTAATCCAGCTTCCTCAAGCATGTGTTGAATCTCTAATTTTGAGAATCGTTTTTCTAGGGGTGTGCCAAATCGATCTCTAGAGTCAACACGCATTGTATAGAATGTTTTATCTCGATAATAACTAAGTGGTAAGCTATTTACATTGAAGCCAGCTTTTTCAAGAAGATATGATAGTCGAGCCAAAGGAAAATAGATGGCTATAGCAATCAGGTCGGTTAGAAAAATTTTTACTTTATTAGGTAGCCTAGAAATAAACAATCGGGGAAGAATAGTCATATACCACAGACACAGGTACCAAAAAGGTCGATTATCCAGTTTGTAGTAAATATACACAAGAAATGGGGCTTTTGGCTTTAGTAAGGCTACACAAGATTTAATACCTTCAAGTGTATTAGGTATATGATGTAGAACTCCAAGACAATAACCAAAATCTTGGCTGTTAGCCTGTAAATCGATGTTATCAATTGTCGTTTTAAAAAAGTTTATATTGTGGAAGTCTCTTAGCATTGATTGAGCAACTTCAATAGCATCAGATGGTTCAATACAGTTTAGTATGCCTACTCTTGGTGCGACAAACTTTGCCCAACGACCTGTACCACAACCCATATCGAAACCAACTGCATTTGGAGGTAAAATGTCCCACGGGAAAATTCTAAAGTAATCAAGAAATAATTTTTCTAATTCAGATTCACTAACTTCAAGGTGATTAAAGCTAGTCCATTCACTACCAAAACTCTCCACCACTTTAGGATCATAATTGAAAGACATTGGCTATGCTCCTCCTTTGTTCTTGAACTTAAAGATTTGATTTCTCTGAGATCAAGTGCGTGCCCAATTCAAGCTAGGTCTTGCCATCGCCAAGGTCGTGGTTGGTGAGGGAGTCAGTTATGCGACGAACATTGGCCGTAGCCTCAATACGAGTAAGGCCGCCGGGTCGCCAAACACCGATTATTCCGCACATGCGCCCATCCCCTCACTGCCACTCATCAGAATCTCGTATGTACATAAACTGTCCCACCCGCTCAATATACTCGCCCAAGGGGGGGTGGTCAACGGCCGCAAGCCAAACCAAATCCACCAAGATTGATGACTCTTCGAAGAGGCGCATGAGGCGCTTCAAGGTGCCGACGTTCAAGTCCGCCCCCACCAAGGCCAGATCAATGTCCGACCCCGGCAGGTGCATGCCCTTGGCGCGGGAACCGAACAGGATGGCCTTTTCCACCTTGGGTTCCTGTTCTAGGATAGCGCGGATGGCCGCTATGGTGGCGGCTGGCAAGCTCTAGTCCTCCTCACTCATGTAAGTTCCGAAAGGCGACGTCCGAGGTTCAGGAACACCGAGTGGTAACGCTCCACCACCGCCTGCGCCACCGCCAGTGCGATCGCCTCGTTGTAGGTGTGGCTGGAGAGGCTGCGCTTGTCGATCATGTCCATCCACACCTCCCCAACCTCGATCAGCCCGTGCTTGAAGGCCTCGCGCACTGTGCTGCGTGAATAGTCCTCGAGTACATTCCAAGCAAGCTCATGGGTGAACTCGAACCCCTGGATCAACCCCTGCCGCTCTAAATCCGACAGAGGGCGCACACGAGACAGACCCACCGCTGCCGTGAGCTGGCGCAAGGCCCGCTGAAAGTTGTCGAAGCGCTCTTTCCAGCGAATGTCGGGATCTGTCATTGCTCGGCTCCCCATGTAACGTCAATCCACTCGGTAGCGTACCTACAACACCCCCTGTCGGCGGTATACGTACTCGTCACAGCCCGAGCCGAAGAACCCAGGGTTGCGCCCCCACAACTGCCCCGGCCTGGCCAGAACCCGCTCCGCACGGAAGCCCAACATCTTCATCTGCCGCTCGACCTCTTCAGGCGAGATCGACTCGTAGGGCCAGCCACCCAGCCAGTCATGCACGTCATGGTGGAAATCCATCCCGCGCTTGGAACGGTACTCATTGACATATCGGGTGAAACTTCTGCCTGTGACCGCAAGACCCAAGCGAAACTAGGCCACGTAGATGGCACGGGCGCGGCGCTGCACCTCTTGGGACGCATGCGCATACCAACGTTTCTCCCACCGCCAGAAGGGATCCATCCACACCCGCCGGTACAGGGCAAACGCAAACCGGCCTTCTTTCCCTACCATGGCCGCAGGACACTGAATGGCGCGCTCCATGTCCCCGGTGTGGTGCAGCACACCCCAAGAATAGACCGTATCGAAGGCGCCCATCGCCTCAGGATGCAGATCGAAGACGCTAACCACCTCCACACGAAAGGCGGCTCCCCGAGGAGCATACCGATCGAGCAGCGCCTGGGTGGTGGCTACACTATCGGGGTCCAAGTCCACCGCCACCACCTCCCTAGCTCCTAAGCGCAGCGCCGCTAGGCTGTGCAGCCCCGACCCGCAGCCAATATCGAGAAAGCGCTGTCCGTCCAGGCGGTCTGACCCTAGCAGGCGGATCAGCCCTCGTTCGGCCTCAGCGATCTCGGCCGCCGTCACCTTCTCGGCATAGGCAGCCCAGTTTTTCCCAAACGCGAAGTGGGTATCGACGCTAGTTAAATCCTCTCTCATCTGTTTCTCCCTTTCGTAACATTTTCACCGCCTCCCGCCACACGGCGCGGTAACGCTCAACCATCGCCTCGATCGAGAAATGCTCGCCGATTCGCGCCCGGCAGGCCGACTGACGCTTGATCCAGTTTCCACGATCCATGCGCGCTGTGAGAGCAGCAACGATTGCCTGCGCCAGCGCTGCGCTGTCCTTGGTCGGCACGATCCAGCCCGTCTCGCCCACGATGCGCGCCGCATCCCCGACATCGGTGGCCACACAGGGTGTGCCGCAGGCCATCGCCTCAGCGAGCACATTGGGGAACGCTTCGCCATAGGCGGAAGACAGGACATGCACATCGAGGGCATTCATCACTACGGGCACATCCGTGCGGGGACCAAGGAGCTGCACCCGCTCCGACAAACCGGCCGCCTGAACTGCATGAGCCAGTTCTCGGTTTTGCAACGTGACATCGGTACCTACCAACACCGCACGAAACGCTACTCCTCTTCGCGCTAATTCGGCCAAAGTCGCAATCAGATTTCCGTGATCTTTTTGTGGATCAAACCGTGCCACCATGCCAATCAAGGGCAGATCGTCGGGCACCTGCCATTCGTCACGCAGCCGCTTTCTCGCCTCGTCATCCGGTGCAAAACGATTCAAGTCATAGCCATTGGGAATGACCACCATGCGGTGGCGGTCATAACCCAGCGCAGCGTGTACCTCAACCGCGGCCTCGGCGCAGGCGACGATTCGCACCGGCAGCCGGCGCGACAGCCGTCCGCACAGGCAGGCCACAAGACGTGTGCTGCGTGCCGACTTGCCCGGCTCCAACGTGGTGTTACGGATTCCCCATACCACCGGCACGCCCGTCATGCGTCCCGCCAACCCACCCAGTAAATCGGCGTGGTACATCCAGGTCTGCACCACATCGGGCTGCACCCGGCGCACTGCGCGCCACAGACCCATCAGGCCAGCTGCCGTCAACCGGCCGCGGGGCATGCCAAGCGCCGTCACATCCACCCCTAACTCTCGCAGCAGGGAGCCGTATTTGCCCTCTGAGGTAAGGGAGAGTACATAGTGTTCGTCTTCCCAGTCGTGGGTAATCAAGCGGTACAGCACCGCCTCCGCGCCGCCGTCGGAAAGGCTGGTGATGATGTGCAGGATTTTTCTGCTCACCATAAGGTCGTACTTGTCTTGTTTGGCGCCAACTGGCTCTTAGAGAGGTCTTTAGGACAGCATTGTACTCTAAGCAGTGCACAAAGGCCGAGAAACTGAAATATTGCCCAAGCAAAATCTAGTTGGACACGATGACGAGGACCTTGCAACTCTCCGTAAATTGAATATAGCCCTACAAATAAAGCCACATAAATGAGTAGAAAGCGTGAGAATGGTGTTCCCATGCGATGAAGTTTCAAAACTCCTAATAGCGCGGCCGGGATGAGCATCCAATGTAAAACAGCAGGAATATCGAGGAACGCGTACGCTTCTTCGGTATTAAACGGAATCGGCGTGAGCACAAAGCGCACTAAACCGAACAGAGGATTAACGAATTTTTCACGCAATTCGCCAAGTACGTAGTTAAATCCACCAAATCCAATTAACCCAAGAATAACTCCAAACATAAGCAACGCTAGCAAGGCGAATTTGCCCCTTTTATGACCTGAATTGATGAATCGCGTTCCTACCGCTAATAACAACGCAAGACTAAACAGGAATGGCACGTAAAAGCGCAGGTAGAAAAGCACCAGACTCGCTGCCGCCCCCAACGCCAAGGCATGCCAAATTCGACCCCGCAGGAACCAAGCCACGGAGATCAAAAGTAATACATGTAGCAACAGTACAAGCGTATCTTTGCCATTCATCACAGTGGACCATGCGACAATATCGGGATGCAGAACAAGAAAGGCGAAAAGCTGAGGCTGGTATCTTTGATAGCACAAACCTTCGCTCACCGATAGCCGAGACCCTAGCCAAGCGATTAATCCAGTGGCCATCACGTTCAATGCCACAGGGGCATAGTAACCTCTGCCAAACCAATCCATCGCCACTGTGTTATAGAGGTAATAAAGGATATGATCTCCCCCCGCTAGAGCGAAGACGAATTCAGAACGGACGAGATCAAGTAAACTACTTTGCTCATCGAGCAATGCTTCGCCAACCTGTAAGTACGACCAATCATCTAAGAAGGTAAACGTTCCATCAAATAAGAAACCGTAGTAAATGATGTAGAGGGCGGCTTTCAACAGCGCCAAGAACATCGCAAGCGTGGGTTCGCAGCCGCTACGCATAGCTGAAATCGCAATGGTGATGAAAATCGCTACTGTAGGAAGAAAAAGAAGCGTCAGATCGTAAGGATGCATCACGGTGGTCAACTTCTTTCGTACTCTGGTGCGAAATATATTGGCGTCACTCTTAATGCTTTATTTCTTTTTCCTTAACTTCAGGGCAGTAAACCCATCGCATCGAGATAAGCATCGATCGCCTGCGTCTGGTCGAAGTCCTGCGCGCGCTGACGCACGTCAGGCAACTGATCTCTCGGCATTGTCAGGGTTTCCTCCATCGCCCGGGTTAAAGCCTCTACATCCCCCACCGGCACTAGGCGCCCCCAGCGCCCATCTTCCAGAATTTCCCTTGGCCCACTGGGGCAATCAGTGCTTACCACCGGCGTGCCGCAGGCCATGGCCTCGATCAAAACGCCTGGTAATCCCTCCCAGCGCGAGGACAAGACGAACAGCGCGGCTCGCGAGAGATACGCAAACGGGTTGGCCACAAACCCCGGCATCTGCAGCACATCCGACCCCAAGCCTAGGGCATGAGACAGTTGCTCCAGCTCTTCTCGCAATTCGCCTTCGCCCAAGATGAGCAAACGCGCATCCCTCCGTGCGCGGAGCTGGGCAAAGGCCTGCAGCAGCGCGGTGAAGTTTTTTTCCTCCGTCAGGCGGCCGATCGCCAGCACCACGGGCACCTGCCCCGGTTGCAGCCAAGGGTGGGGCACCGGCTCATGGGCCAAGCGCTCGATGCGTTCGAGATCGAAGGGGTTGTAGATGGCGCGGACGCTACCCGCAGGTAGCTTGGCGAAGCGCTCCAGATCGCGCGCCGCATCGCGCGAGACAGCAACAATCCCATCCGCCTTGGGATAAAGCCGCGGCACCAGGGCATAAACCGCCCGCGCCGCCAAGCCACGCGCACGCGCCACTTCCACGCTAATGGTGGTGCGCTCCGACACGACCAGCCTTGTGCTGGCTGCCGCAAGCCGCCGGGCCAGAATTGCCACCACATTGGCGTGGTTCATGGCCGACAGCATCGCCAACGGCCGTTCGCACCGCAGATAGCGCACAAGCGGCCACAGGGCCTTAATGACCCGCCCGGCACGCAAATCCACCACCCGCACGGCGGGCGCAACATCCTTGAGATACGGCCCCACAGCGCTGGCCAGCACCAGATCGACGGCGTACCCCCGCGCCGCAAAGCCGTTGGCCAGCGTCACCATCACTCGCTCGGCGCCGCCGCCAGCAAGGGAGGGTAAAAAAATAGCGATACGGGATCGCCCCCGAGGATCTAGTAATGAAGACAAATTCATTCGATTTCGTTATAGCAGTTTACGAAACATCACAAACACATTGTTGTAAAACTTCTCCGTCCAGTCTATTTGATCCAGCAGCAACCCCAAGCCGTTCATAACCAGACAAAACGGTATCCACAGCGGCAGGGTCAGCGCCTTAAGCAGCCGAGTCAGCTTATTGGCGTTGAAGCTATTTTCCAGCCAGTTCAAGGTCAAAATCACCACCGTGCTACCAAACCCGCCTTGGCATTCCAGCGTGTGAACCTCATACGGCAGCAAACGCGCTGCACCATGCTTAGTAAAGCGTTGAAAATCATAGGGCGAGCCATGTTCGTTGTACAAAAACGGAAACGACAACACAATCATCCCGCCCGGCTTGCACACACGCGAAATCTCCCCCAGCGTGTGCGGTAGGTTTTCCACATGCTCGACCACTTGCGTCGCAAGCACCACATCAAAGGAGGCGTCATCGAACGGAAACACCGCATCGGGCGCAACTATATAATCTGCCTCCCTCCCCGCAACATCGATTCCGACATACTCGGTCGCTTGCGCGAACAGCGGGCGATAAGGCTTGTCGCCACATCCGACATCCAGCACCCTTCCCGTCAATTGCGGCAGCCGCAACTTTAGGGTACGCACCAGATAAACCGTATCCAGCCATTGAAAATGCCAAGGACGCAAGTGCGGATGTTTGCCGCAAAGTGCCTCATAAGTTTGCCGATAAAGCCGCCCAAGGCGAGATTCCTGATTATTTTCCATGTTGCAATTCCTCAAATAACGCTTCCCACATCCCTGCAATGCTAACCATCGAAAATCGCTCACGTGCCTCGATGGCGCGGGCAGCAAACCGCTGGCGCAAGGCCTCATCGCCCATCAATCGGCTCAATGCCGCACTTAACGCGGCCACATCGCCAGGCGGCACCAGCAGGCCATCCACTTCATGACGGATGATGTCGCGCGGTCCGGTGTCGCAATCAAAGCTTACCGCGGGCAAGCCATAAGCCAAAGCCTCAGCCAAGGTATTACCGAATCCCTCAAAGCGGGAACTCATTACATAAAGATCCGCCGCTTGGTACCAATCACCTATATTGCCCACCCGCCCAGGCAGCAGGATGCGCTCGTCCAGCCTGGCATTCTTGATTTGCGCCGCAAGTTCGTTCCGCAGCGGCCCCTCGCCCAGTATGGCTAGACGCCAATCCGGAAATGCCGCCGCCAAGCCTTGAAACGCAGCAATCAGGAGATCAAAGCCCTTTTGCCGACTCAAACGGCCGACCGCCAGCAGTAGTTTTGCATTACCGGTCTTGACCGGCGGCATCATGTATGGCGCTTGCGCCGGCAAGGGATAGCTTGCTGCATTCGGGATCACCGGCACCTTGCGCGCTCGGGTATTTTGACGCAGCCAAGTAGCGGATTCATCGGTGAGCGCGACTACCGCATCTAACCGTCCATAGAAATAGGATCTCAGGGTTTCCCAAACCACACCCAAAGGCATCTGCGGCGGATGGATATGCTCCGAACCGACGGTCACCAAGCCATGTAGGCCGGTTGCCGCTAACGCGAGCTGGATATTGGACGAATCCATCATGCCCAGTGCGACATCCGGTTGCACTTGGCGCAACACCCGGCGCAGGGCAGACACACGGCGCAGGTTGTTGATCAAGCCTTTCAGCACATTGCCACTATTTTGTTGCAGACCCAGCTTTATTCTGTGCACTGAAGGTAATAGTTCATAAAAATCGTCCGCGCCATCGGATAAAGTGACAACAGTCACTTCCCAGCCTTTCTCCGCCCAATAATTTGCAAGATTGGCTACAACACGCTCGGCGCCACCGGAAGAGAGGGAGGAGATAAAAAAAAGCACTCGCATATTCAAACTCTTGGGCGGGCAAGGAGGTTTTGAAATGCTGCTAGTCGATCAGGATTCAAGTGCGACAGACCAGCGTTTTCCTCAATCTTAAAAATATCGTAATTCTGCGCCCGCAGCCAGGCGATCAGATCCTGCATGGTATAGCCCGCAGCGCGATAAGTGGCGGCGTTGAGCTCGATGATCACCACAGGCCGAAAACGCTGGATAAGCCCCAAGCTGCCTTGTAAGGCGGGCAATTCTGCACCTTCGATATCCATCTTGATCACATCGACACGGTCTAGGTTCCGCTCCCATAGCCACGCATCCAGTGTAGTCACCTCAACTTCTGTCGCGGTGCTGGCCGCCGCCCTAGCCTTTGGATACAGGGTGGGCAATCCATCGTTTATCGTGCCATCATCAAACGTACCGATTGGTGAATACAAGGACAAACGGCCGGGCTTGTCGGCGACAGCAAACGGCTCAATGCTGACTTGCTCGAAGCCGTTCAACTGAATGTTTTTTAAGAGCTGTTTTCGTATGATGGGTGACGGCTCGAAAGCAAATACGTGCCCTTCCTTGCCAACCAAACCTGCCGCGAAAATGGTGAACTCGCCTTGGTTGGCACCCAAATCGATAAACACCCCGCCAGGCGGCAAAAATAAAGCCAACACTTGGAGCTGCGAGCCGGAATATGTGCCACGCCAATAGATTTGGCTCCCCATGTGCTCGCCCAGGCGACAGGCAAATCTCAAATCTCGCCCTTTACCGAAGTCATCGATAATCACTTCGGTGTTTGGGTGCCATTTGGCATGCATTTTTCGAATAAATTCAGCGATACGCGGCAAACCGGTGCCCTTACACTCATAAAGTGCACGTACCCAGCTACGCGGAGGGAAAATTTTGTTCATCCTGATCACCATATTCTAGGTTTGATATTAGATATTAAAACTAATGCCCGCTATGTCTTGCGCGCCACGCAGATAATGTAAAGCGCAAACCAACGTGTAGCCGGCAGCGGAAATAAGCATTGTTCAAACAGCCAGCCTAGTTTCGATAGGCGGGTCAGCCAAACGTATATTTGCCATGTCATGCCGCGCTTGGGTCGGTCAGCAAAGCACCAACTCAACATCCCAAAATTCAAGGACAAAAAATATAGCTATTCCAATAAAGAATGAGACATTATCCAGCACAATACTTGCGAATCAACTCATCAATCGAACTGTTTGACCCTGCATACCTCCGCGCTCGCTTCAGCGCACTGAAGTCGTGCTTAATCACATTCAAATCAGGAGAGTATTTCGGTAAAAATAACACCTCGTGACCCGCTGCTTTGACTGCTTCCTGAATCGCCCCTTTCGGATGAATCGGTGCATTATGGCCATTTTAATCAAGAATGAGATATTATCCAGTACAATAATCGCGAATCACCTCATCACACCGTTCTTGCTAGCGCATCTGTTTTTTTTCGGGTGATGCCCATCTGGGCGAGGGCATAACTAATGGTGGAAACTTGAACGCCAAATCGCTGGGCACGGTCGATTAAACGGTCATCGGGATGGGCAGCAACATCCGCTGCTAAGGCCGCCCAATCCAGCTTCCAAGGACGACGGGGGACAACTGTGGGGGCTAAGTCGTCTCGCTTCAGCCAGCGGTGGATAGTGGCGCGGCTCACCTGAAAAATTTGAGTCGCTTCACTGATTTTGCCACCTTGCTTGATATAGGAGACAACCCGCTCTCGTAGGTTCAAGCTATAGCTCATATTCTTGAGTAACATTCATGACTCTTTGAGTATAGCCTATCCCTCTTGAAAATATCTCACTCCTTTTCGAAATAGCTATATTTTGTCGTTCATGGGTCTATTGCCTCTCTCAATGCCTGCAACAGTCAAGGATTAGGAACACGCACCGCACGATGCTCATAACAAAACCATCTCTCCGCGAAGGCATGATTCCAACGGGGTCGCCGATTGCTTATGCATGCAGGCTGCCCCTTTCAATGAAATCGAGCTCTAAACCGAGCTAGGCCATCGCGCACGCGGCTCGTCAAGCGCAAATGGTCTAGGCCATAAAGCACCCAACCTAGCGGACGCATCACACCCGCCAGCACGCGCGCACCGATGCGAGCAGGTTTATGTCTCCGCTTGGCTTTTGGCAGATACAACGCCCAGCGTCCATACTGGACGGCCAGGAAAGCCACCCGCAGCGGTGACTTCAGGCAGCGTGCCCAGGTGACACAGTTCAATGCTTCGGCATAGGAAAGTACGGCACCCTCGGCATTCTGGTATTTGGCTCGAAGGGCATTTACTGGCTGAGTGGTGGATTCGACATCGCGGTGATAGATGCGAACCGGTACATTGAAGCAGCGTTGCGTATAGCGTTGCGCCATCGGAAACCAGACGACGCTCTCCGGCACATAGTTGGGGATATCCTCTGGGAAGAGGTAAGAACGCAACACGTCGGTACGCAAGCAACCGAGCTTTTCTCCTCTGATGCGATGGTCGAACCACTGCTCGATGGCGGTCGCATCCAGAGGCTCGGACGGGAAACGATCGCCGACGACGGCGCCATGCACATCCACGCACAAACCGACTACGGCACAGTAACGATCGACTTCTGCCTCAGGGATGCTTTGCCACATGCGCATGAACTGTTCCAAGGCATCGGGCAGCAGTTCGTCGTCGCTATCAATCGGCACGAACCATTTTCCCCGTGCCTCACGCACGCCGCGGTTGAAGGCCACTTTCTTGTGCTGATTGGGCTGCCAGATGTAACGGATCGGAAAGTCGTTGTCTGCGCTTTGCCATTGCTCCACCAAAGCTTGCGTGCCATCCGTCGAACCGTCATCGACGATGAGCCACTCGAAATTGCGCAGCGTTTGGCGGCAAATGCTTTGGTAAAGCCGTGGTAGCGTATGCGCACGGTTGTAGGTGGGGGTGAAAACAGTAATAGAGGGCATATCACACCATCCCCAACATCGTCTGCCAACGCGAAGGAACAGCGACGATCATGCTGTGATCGGCTGGTTCGATGTCGTCGCCACAATAGATTTTACAGACTTTTTTACCGATCAGCAGAGTCTTGAATTGCTGCCACCACCACTTTGCACCCGTCCCCAAGGGCTTGATCTAGGCAAAACGATAGCCCCAATCTTTGAGAATATCCACTTCTTCCATCGCTCCCTGAAAATCCGAGGCATGGACTTCGAAAAGCACAATAGGTTGGGCGGCTTTCATAGTCGACTCAGCTCCCTTCAACACTTGAGCTTCATAACCTTCAACGTCGATCTTGACCAAGGCGATTTGACTGGCGTCAAACGTGAGATCGTCTAAACGATAAACATCAATGACGTACCCGCCTCCAGAAGCGCTTTGTACGATACGACTCCCGCCCAGGTTGGTTGGATTTTCCTGCAAGGAAACAGTGCCTGAAGCATCGCCCAAACCGTATGGATGAACATGAATAACTGGATGCAAATCCGCATTGATTTCCAGAATGCGTCGGGTCACGGGATGAGGCTCAAAAGCATGTACTGCGGAAAAGTACCGGGAAAAATAGATGCTGTGATTCCCGATATTAGCCCCCACATCCAGCGCCACTGATCCGGAAAATGCAGTATACAACGGCCGCAGAAAATCGAAAACCGCATCCAGTTCAGTCAGCTCATAAAGACCCGATGCATTGATGGCATGGCCAATGGCATCATTGGCGTATATCACCATCTTCCCCCCCCGGCGTTCTAGCAATGCCTGACTACGGGCATGCAACCGACGCGCAAACCACTTACTCAGCGCTTCCTCAAGATTTGTGTGTTGGATACTTCGATGAATGCGTTTCATACCCCACCTACCTACTCATCCAGATACCACTTGACAAATCGCGCACCTATTCATAGCTATAATGAAATTTAAAACGATCAAGCAATGTAGAATCCCGTAGCAATCGCGAAAAAAGGAACCTCAGGGGTCGCCTTTGCTGAAAAACCACTTTTAGCTTGGAAAACATAATTAAGCTCATTTTCCAGAAGTGTTGAATCCTGCAACAAAACTTAACATCTTAATCTTAAATGACTAGTACCTCTGGCTGCCAATCAAAGCTCCAGTGCATTATCGAGCAGCGTCGACTGAGTGCCAGTTGCAAATATTGCAATTTGTCTAATAGCTTTTTCCCAAAGTATTCAGGTATCTCCACCAGCTCTAAAGTTAAATAGGCAATTAAAACTATATCAATTTGATTCATCACGCCGTTCAAACTCTTCGTAATCAGCTTCAGAAATTTCCATAGGTTGTCAATCGCCCACCGGTGCCGATATAACTCACTCACTTCTTCATCACTCAGTTGCTCTAAAAATTACCAACTCGCAAACCCTCTATCCATGATTACAATAGCATTCTCAGGGATCATTTCTAGAGTCTCCTCTTGAAAGCTCAGGTCATGTCTCTCCCCAACTAAGTTAAAATAGTAGCTTGCTAGGAGAGATGGCAGAGTGGTCGAATGCGCTCGACTTGAAATCGAGTGTGGCAGTGATGTCACCGAGGGTTCGAATCCCTCTCTCTCCGTTCAATCAACAAAAAGGCAGCCAGAACCTCTCCAGCCGCCTGACCCAATGATGACTTTTTAGAGTCACCTATAAGCCGAGATCCGCCAAAATGTCGGTGGCGTGGGTATCGGTTTTGACGCTGGTATAGACATGGGAAATGATGCCATTGCCGTCAATGACATAGGTAACTCGCTTGGCGTAGCCGCCGCCATCCACGTCGTAGGCTTTAATAATGGATTTGTCCACATCGGCCAAGAGGGGAAAGGGGAGGTTGTATTTTTCAGTGAACTTTTGGCGTGAGGTTTCGTCATCGGTACTCACCCCCAAAACCACAATCTCTTTGCCCTGATAGGCGGCATAGTTGTCACGGAAGCTACAGGCCTCTTTGG
Source organism: Thermosynechococcus sp. HY213 (assembly GCF_031460975.1). Taxonomy (NCBI): domain Bacteria; kingdom Bacillati; phylum Cyanobacteriota; class Cyanophyceae; order Acaryochloridales; family Thermosynechococcaceae; genus Thermosynechococcus; species Thermosynechococcus sp. HY213. Next base: position 172,671 of record NZ_JAVKVB010000008.1, read on the forward strand.
TGCAGCCGGGGGTGTCATCTTTGGGGTAGAAGTAGAGCACCACAGTTTTGCCCGCAAAGTCGCTGAGGGACACCGTATTGCCATGGGTGTCTTTGGCAGTAAAGGTGGGGGCGGGTGTACCAACGGCTAAAGCCATGGGGAATAACCTCCTAATGTTATAGTCATTTCGAAAGGGAGTGAGATATTTTCAAGAGGGATAGGCTATACTCAAAGAGTCATGAATGTTACTCAAGAATATGAGCTATAGCTTGGACTTACGAGAGCGGGTTGTCTCCTACATCAAGCAAGGTGGCAAAATCAGTGAAGCCACTCAAATTTTTCAGGTGAGCCGCGCCACTATCCATCGCTGGCTGAAGCGAGACGACTTAGCCCCCACAGTTGTCCCCCGTCGTCCTTGG
>NZ_JAVKVB010000009.1:0-40200 GCF_031460975.1 Thermosynechococcus sp. HY213
GCAGGGAAACAGCAGGATGCCTGACCAGCCGACAAAGACAAATCTGTCACGCTTGAGCCAGTCGTCGAGGATGTCAAACCATCCCCGTTCTGCTGGCGCTCGTCCAATTGCGATCGTCATAAAACTCAACTCCGAAAGGAAGTGATAAAGGCAGATTCGTGAGGTAGCTCAATGGGACGATAAGAGCCAAGTTTACGAATCTTAATAACGACTCTAATCTAGCAAAGGCGTTTTGTGGTTTTCAACAAGGCATATCCCGTGGGATGACCTTGTATATCCGATATAGCCCTTTTCCAGACGACGGGGATCCACTACTGAAGCGTTCTCCTGCCCATCACGCTGTTTTGCGCAGAGTGTTCACTTGCTGTGAAAAGGGCTGTAAGATACTCGGTGTTTCTTGTGCTCAATTTCCCTATGGGTTACCCCCTTGTGATGCCCACCATTCCCGCAAAAGTCTCAGTTTTCGGATTTCCCCTTCATTTGGTGGACAACGCTCCTGAGTGGCTGCTAATGCAACAGCGGGATGGCCATGGTCAGCACGTGATCACGCTCAATTCAGAGATGGTGATGCTGGCGGAGCGAACACCAGAGTTTGCTGATGTTTTACACCGTGCTGATTTGGTGATTCCCGATGGATCGGGGGTCATTCTCTACCTCAAGTTGCATGGCCTCTCGGTGCGCCGTCTGCCGGGGATTGAATTTGCCGAAGCCCTCCTGCGACTTGCCAATGAGGCGCCCCAGCCCAAGCGGGTCTTCTTCTATGGGGCAGCGCCGGGGGTGGCAGAAAAAGTGGCTGAGCGCTGGCATCGAGAGTTGCCCAACCTGAACATTATTGGTGTGCAGTCAGGCTACCACGATGCCGATACAGAGGTTGCTCTCATTGAAACGCTAAAGGAGACACAACCCCACATTATTTTTGTGGCTTTGGGAGTTCCCCGTCAGGAATATTGGATTGATCGCCATCGTCACATTTGTCCAGAAGCGATTTGGGTTGGCGTGGGCGGTAGTTTTGATGTGTGGGCAGGGGTTAAAAAGCGAGCACCCAAGCTAATGCAAAAACTCCATCTAGAATGGCTCTACCGTCTGTATCAGGAACCGTGGCGCTGGCGGCGGATGTTGGCTTTGCCCCAATTTGCATGGAAGGCGCTTCTAAGTCGTTTGTATGGGCGACAGCGTTTCTCGTCCCGATGACAGCAGTGACCCCAGTGGTACCCCCCTGCGAACCCACCTCTGAGGGGGTAATCGTTGCAGAACTGTGGCAAGTCACGAAGTCCTTTGGTGGCACTTTGCCCTGCTTACATCGCGTCAATTTACAACTGCGACGGGGAGAGTTTTATTTTCTCACGGGTGCTTCGGGGTCGGGTAAATCTACCCTCTTAAAACTCCTCTGTGGCCAAGTTCGCCCAGATCAGGGCATAGTTCGCCTCTTTGGTGAGGAAGTCAATCCCCAACAGGATCGACGGATGGCACAGTTGCGGCGGCGCTTGGGGGTAATCTTTCAAGACTTTAAGCTGCTGGGCGATCGCTCCGTGGCAGACAATGTGGCTTTTGCGCTGCTGGTGCGCGGTATTCCCAAAGCAGAAATTCAGCAGCGGGTACAAACGGTGCTCAAACTGGTGGGCCTGAGCCACAAAGCCAATGCCAATCCCCAATCTCTATCGGGGGGAGAGCAGCAGCGGGTGAGCATTGCTCGGGCGATCGTTGGTGGGCCTGAGCTATTGCTGGCGGATGAACCCACGGGCAATCTGGATCCGCAAACCAGCCAGCAAATTCTTGCCCTGCTCCATCGCCTCCATCAACATGGGCTAACGGTTCTCTTTACCACCCATGACTTAGCCTTGACTCGCTTAGTCCCCCATCGGATTCTCCATTTGCACCATGGCAAACTTGAGTCCCTTACCCACCCTTGACTTTTTGCTTCCAGAAGTGCGCCGCAGTCTCTGGCGCGGTGGTTGGCTCAATGGCGCAGCCGTTATTGCTGTGGCCGTGACGCTCTTTATTTTTGGTTGGGGCTGGCAAGTGTCGCACCTCCTTGGCGCTAGTGTCGAGTCCTTGGGCAATCGGCTAGAAATTACGGCCTATGTGTCGCCTGAACTTCCCGCAGCCAAAGTGGCCAGCCTTAAGGAGCAGTTGGCGGCATTACCGGGGGTAGCCGACTTCACTTGGATTGATCGCGATCGCGCTTGGGCACAATTGCAAGCTGATTTAGGCCTCAAAAGTGAACAGGGTGGCTTAGCCCTCTTTGACACCAATCCCCTCAGCGATGAAATCAAGATCCGCGCCCAAAGCCTCGAACAGGTGGCTCCCCTAGCCAGCCAAATTGCCCAAAAGGAAGGCATTGAGTCGGTGCAGTATCTTGAGCGTGCCCTAACGGGTCTGCAAAGTGTGCAGCGGGTAGTGCGGGCAGTCACGTTCATTTTGGTGCTGCTCCTGAGTTTAACGGTAGTTGCCTTAGTGAGCGCCATTTTACGGTTGATTATCCTTGTGCGCCAACCTGAAATTGAGATCATGACATTGGTGGGCGCCACCCAAACTTGGATTTATACCCCCCTATTTATTCAAGCCGCTAGTCTAGGTGGCGGCGGTGGTTTACTGGCGTGGATAGTTGGCTGGGGCAGTAGTCAACAGCTGCAGCAGTGGTTAACCCAACAGGCCAGTTTTCGCGCCCTTGCCAGCAATGTTTCCCTTGAATGGTCGCTGGGCTTGGGGGTGTTCCTGATCATCATTGGGGTAATTTTGGGGTTAGTGAGTACCCGATTGGCACTGCCAACCACCTCTCAGCGGTAGGCGGCTATGCCACAATAAATGGGGCAATGACGATTGATTCTAAGGGCTATGGCACAATTTACGGCTGACGAGAAAGCAATTGTTCAAAATTATTTCAACACGACCGGCTTCGATCGCTGGCGGCGCATCTATGGCACGGATCAGGTCAGCAAGGTGCAAGCGGATATCCGCATGGGACACCAACAGACCATTGATACGGTACTAGCATGGCTCAAGGCTGATGGCTCCCTCAAGGGTAAACTCATTTGTGATGCGGGCTGTGGGGTTGGTAGTCTGAGCATTCCCCTTGCAGAATTGGGGGCACGGGTCTATGCCAGTGACATTTCCGAGAAGATGGTGGCCGAAGCCCGCGATCGCGCCGCTGCTCAATTGAATGGCCACCATGAACTCATCCTCAGTGTCAGTGATCTTGAAGTCCTGCGGGGACAATACCATACCGTCATCTGCCTTGATGTCCTCATCCACTATCCCGACAGCCAAATGGCAGGGATGCTAGCCCACTTGAGTTCCTTGGCGATGGAGCGACTGATCCTCAGCTTTGCCCCCAAAACACCAAAATATACGCTGCTGAAAAAAATTGGTGAATTCTTCCCCGGCTCCAGCAAGGCCACCCGTGCCTATCTCCACAGTGAGGAATTTATTGTGGGGATTTTGCGAGACTTGGGTTGGCGGATTGAACGCAATGCCATGACCAAAACCCGCTTTTACTTTTCGCGACTCCTAGAAGCAGTGCGCGCCTAGATGACGAACCTCAACCTCAGCTTGGCGGATCTGCAAGCCTTGGGGCGCCAGTGGGGGACATGGCTGCCGCCGGGGACAGTGCTCTTGTTAGCGGGGGATCTAGGGGCAGGGAAAACCACGTTTGTGCAAGCCTTGGGGGAGGGATTGGGCATTGCGGATGTCATCCAAAGCCCCACTTTCACGCTGATTCAGGAATACCCCGAAGGGCGTGTGCCCCTCTATCACTTTGATCTCTATCGCCTTACCCCTGCTGAAGTGGCGGAGTTGGCACCGGAACGTTATTGGCTTGGGGAAGAAATTGATCTCGGAATTGTTGCCATAGAGTGGCCCGATCGCCTGCCAACGCTACCCCCAGACTACCTTAGGCTCCAGCTTCAACGACAGCAGGATCGCACCTGTCTAACTCTAGAGGCTGTAGGGGCAGCGACATCGCTGTTGCCCAAATGCTTAAATCTTTGAGGGCGCGATCGCGATAAGCGGCATAGCGCAAGGCCTTTTGCCGAACGTTTTGCTCTAGGGGTGGCAGAATACCAAAGTTGGGGGGCATGGGCTGGAAGGTTTTGCTCTCCGCCGTACTGATGTAGTGGAAGAGGGCACCGGCCATCGTGGTTGGCGGCAATACCAAGGGTGGGAGTCCTTGTGCCAAGCGAGCCGCGTTCGTTCCTGCTAACCAGCCCCCCGCCGCTGCTGCTGTATACCCTTCGGTACCGGTAATTTGACCCGCCGCCAAGAGGGTGGGGCGATCGCGAAACTGGAGACTGGCACTCAACAACTTCGGCGCATTTAAGAAGGTATTGCGGTGCATCACCCCCATGCGCACAAACTCCGCCTGCTCTAAGCCCGGAATCATCCGAAACACCCGCTGTTGCTCCCCCCAGCGCAAATTGGTTTGAAAGCCCACCAAGTTCCACAGTTGACCATGGCGATCCTCTTGGCGCAGTTGTGCCACCGCATAGGGACGCTCTCCCGTACGCGGATCTCGCAAGCCCACGGGTTTCAAAGGTCCAAAGCGCAGGGTATCCACCCCCCGCTGCGCCAACTCCTCTACGGGTAAGCAAGCCTCAAAAAATTGAGCATTCTCACGCTCAAAGTCCTTCAAGGGTGCCTGTTCAGCTTCACAGAGAGCCTGCCAAAAGCGCTGATATTCCTCAGCAGTGAAGGGACAGTTGAGATAGGCCGCTTCCCCGCGGTCGTAGCGGGAGGCCAAAAAGGCCACCTCACGGTTAATGGACTCCCCAACCACAATTGGGCTGGCAGCATCGAAAAAGCTGAGGTAGTCTAGTCCGGTAAAGCGTTGGAGATCCGCACTCAGCGCCTCACTGGTAAGCGGCCCGGTGGCTAGCACGACAATCCCGGTCTCTGGCAAATGGGGGAGTTCTTCGCGCCGCAATGTCACAAGGGGATGGCGTTCGAGGGTTTCAGTCAACTCACGACTAAACTGGGCACGATCCACCGCTAGAGCACCGCCGGCAGGCACTTGATGGCGATCGGCAGTGGCAATAATCAACGACCCGAGGGCACGCAGTTCATGGTGCAATAACCCCGTGGCGCGATCGCTGGCCTTGGCACCAAAGGAATTACTGCACACCAACTCTGCCAACTCCGCCGTATGGTGAGCTGGACTAGGCACATGGGGGCGCATTTCATACAGCACCACCGGCACACCCGCTCGAACAATTTGCCAAGCCGCTTCTGTACCCGCTAGACCACCACCAATGACCGTAATCGGTTCCATTGCTATCCTTCTGGGGGAGACTCCACTGCAACTTCTGAGCTGGGTAACGCCTCTGAGTCTTCTACCTCTGGCTTGAAGACCAAGCGCAACAGGGGTGGCGCAACGAACGTGGTCACAATCACCATGACGATAATACCGGCATCTAGAGCCTTCGAGAGCACACCGCTGGCCGACCCCACAGCCGCAAAAATCAAACCCACTTCACCGCGAGGCACCATACCAATGCCAATGGCCCAACGGTTAATTCCCGGCTGGCCAAAGACCGTTGCCCCTGTTACCACCTTACCAAGAATGGCCACCAATACAAGGAACGAGGCAATGATCAGACCCGCACGATTGGCCGGTTCTAGGGGATTGAGAACGCTAATATCGGTGCGTGCGCCAACACAGACAAAGAAAACTGGCACTAGCATATCGGCAATGGGCAAAATCTGCTCCTCTAGCTCACGTCGTTTTTCCGTTTCCCCCAAGACTAAGCCAGCGGTAAAAGCACCGAGAATCGCTTCCAATTGCAGCATCACTGCCACATAACCAAGGACAAAGGCAAAGATAAGAGAGGGAATCAGTAAGTTGCCGCGCGTTGTCAGGCGATCGACCATTCCCAAAAAGAAGGGACTCAGCAGCCGCCCCACGACAACAGACCCCACCAAAAAGACTACAGAGCTAATGATCAAGTAGATCACATTGCTAATCTCGACCGTGCCCGTTTTGGCTAGACTGGCCACCACTGCCAGCACAATAATGCCGAGAATATCATCGAGAACGGCTGCCCCAATGATGATTTGACCTTCCGGAGAAGTAAGACGTTGAATTTCGGCAAGGACTTTGGCTGTGATGCCAATACTGGTTGCCGTCAGAGCCGCCCCTGCAAAGATGGCCGGTACCAAGTCCACATGAAACAGCGTCACGAGGCCAAGGGTTCCTGCTGTAAAGGGAACCACCACCCCGCCCACAGCAACGATAGCTGCCTGCGGCCCCACCCTCAGCAAACCCTCTAGATCGGACTCCAAGCCAATCTCAAAGAGCAGGATCATGACGCCAATTTCTGAGAGGACGGCAATGACCTCACTGGCAGTATTGGCAACCACCGTAGCCAGCGGGTCATCCATGCCGGTGGTCTGCTGAATAAACGTCGTCAGCACAGAGGGCTCAGTGGTTCCCCCTTCGGAAAAGACCAACAGGTGCAAGACCGAAATACCAACCACCACACCGCCCACCAGCTCACCCAACACCGGTGGAAAGTTAATGCGGGCACAAATTTCACCGCCCATTTTGCTCGCCAAGTAAATCACCACCAGACTCAGTAAAACAGCGGCCAAAATTAAAGGTGCTGCTTCCGCCAAGTTCACTGATTCTGCTGCCGCATTGGCAAAAAAGGGTTCAAACAGTAGCGCTATCAAAGGCATAGAAGCAAAGGCTCAAAACTCTTTAACTCAGTTAAGCATGCCTTCCCCTTTTGCTCAACCTGCCTCTGGCCTGAACCGAATCCTATTTCTTTCTGTCTAAATCAAGTTGGATTTCAGTCGGTTTATCATCGTTTTTTATAGCAGCGGTCACTCGATCATGCGCATTCTCTTTGTCGAAGATGACCCCCAGCAGCGACAGCCCATTTGCCTAGCACTGCAGCGGCAGGGCTACACCGTTGATACTGCACCCGATTTGAAAACAGCCTACTGGTTAATCCATGAGGTGGATTATGAATTGCTCATTTTAGATTGGCTTTTACCCGATGGTGAAGGCACACAGCTGTGTCGCTATTACCGCCAGCAGCAAAAAACCGCGCCAATTGTCTTTCTTACCGCAAAGGACACGACGGCGGATAAAGTCACTGGCTTAGATGTGGGTGCCGATGATTATCTCATTAAGCCCGTGGATCTATTGGAATTATTGGCACGCATCCGCGCCCTGCGGCGGCGATCGCCCCTCTGGCAGGGGGATGAACTAACCCTTGAGGGATTAACTCTCCACCTAGAGACTCGGAAGTTGAGCTATCAAGGTGTGGAAATTCAGCTTAAAAGTCGAGATTTTCAGTTGCTCAGCTACCTGATGCGCCATCCACGCCAAGTTCTCAGCTGCCAGCAAATTGAAAGTCAACTCTGGGAATGGGATAAATCCCCTGAGAGTAACGCGGTTGCTGTGCGAGTGAAACGGCTGCGGGAGCAATTGAAGCAACTGGGTGTAGAGCATTGGCTCAAAACCCACTATGGTAGTGGTTATTCCTTGAATCCCCAGCAAAATGTTTCTTAGGAAAGTAGTTGGATCAATTCGCTATCGTGCTGGCTTAATTATTGCCATGCCGATTATCTTTCTGTTCATTATTGTCGCGTCATTTATATGGTTGAAGCTAAACCTAATTGAAGATGATGAATGGGTGTTGCATACGCAAAAAGTAAGACTAGAAACGCAAAAACTACTTAACTTACTGCTGGACTTGGAAACGGGTGTGCGTGGCTATAGCCTGACAGGCAGTCACCGCTTTCTGCAACCTTACATTGCGGCAAAATCTCGCATTGTTCCATCATTGGAAAAAATTAGAGAGCTGGTACAGGATAATCCTGAGCAACTTAAGGCTTTAGACTCAATCGAGGAAACCCTTCAGCAAAACATTCAGATTTTTGATCGTTATGTGTATTCAGAAAATTTTGCATCTATGACTCATTTAGTCAGTAAATCCAACCAAGAGCAGAATATTGATTGGAATAAAAGTCGGATTTTAATGGAAAGAGCACGGCAAAGCATTTACGAATTTTATAAAAATGAGGAGGTGCTGTTGGGCGATCGCCGGCGGCACCAAATTGAGTATCGAGAATTGGCATGGTCAATTATAATTGCTGCTGCCGTGATTGGTGTTATTGCTAGCTTACTCTCTGTTCGCTTGTTTTATCAGCTGGTTGCAGAACTAGAATCGCGCGAAAATTCCCTTAGGGAAAATAATGAAAAACTATCTGTTGTTTGTCATCAGCTTCAGCGATTTACAGCCAATGCTTCCCATGAGCTAAGGGCACCTTTATCAGCAATTTTAAGTAATAGTCAACTGGCTCTAATGATCTTAGAAGAAGAGCTGCAAGATGACAGTGAATCCTTTACAACTGTGCAGCAAAACTTAAACAACATCTGCCAGATTGCAAAACAAATGGCCAATTTAGTCAGCGATCTGCTGTTTTTGGCTCGCCATGAAGGTCAGTTGGCCAATTGCCAATCGTTTAATGCCCATGCGCTGATTAAGGAATTAGCTGAAGAGTGGCAGCAGCCCATGGATGACCAAGGGATTACATTTGTGGTTCAACTCCCTGAATTGCCCATCATGGTAAAGGGTGACTTTTTGCTGCTCAAGCAAGCAATTGCAAATCTTTTGAGGAATGCCTGCGCCTATACCCCCCAAGGTGGCAAGGTGAAATTGGAAACTCAGTCAACGGAGCGCGAGGTTCAAATTGCTGTTGTGGATACGGGGATCGGCATTCCAGAAGCTGCCCTGCCCCATGTCTGCGAGCGCTTTTATCGCATTCATCAAGGTCAGAAACAACCGCAGGGCTTTGGTTTGGGGCTAGCGATCGTCAAACAAATTGTTGATGCTCATCAAGGACAGCTGCAAATTCACAGTCGCGTGGGGGAGGGAACAACGGTGACCATTACCTTACCCCCAAGCGGACGTTGACGGACGTTGACATAGTTCTGTCATTTTTTTTCCTTAATCTAGGGATTGAAGCATTGAGGACACAGAAGATGGTTAGGAAGTATTTATGGGCTTTGGGTATGTCTCTTTTTGTAGGTACTACGGGCGTTTTGATGCCACCGATGGCTCAAAGTGTTGCCCAGTCGGTAACTCCGATTCGTAATTTAGGCAATGTCTATGGCATTACCATTCGCGGCACCGTACGCAGTGCGGTTGGCAATCATTTCATTCTCGACGATGGCACGGGTCAAGTCATTGTGGATGCCGGTCCCCGTTGGTTTCACCAAATCAATCTCCAGCCCGGCGAAACCGTTACAGTTGTCGGCAAATATGATGATTATGACTTTGACGCCTTTCGCATTACCCGCGCCAATGGCGAGGTGATTAACATTCGTCCCCATGGTGGACCTCCCCCCTGGGCGGGTGGCCGGCGACGCTGGGAGCAACGACAGGCACGTTAGGAGGAAGCCCGTTACCACATAGGCGGCTGGGAAATTTTGTGAGGTAGCTAAAAATCTGGATGGATAGAGGGGGCAATTGCCCCTTTTATGTTCAGCTTTTAGCGATCGCTAGCCAAAATCAGCCTAGAATCCAGCCTAGTTCTATTACGGATTCTTGGGTTAAGGCATGAGTTTTTCGAAACTTTCCGCGCAAGGATTCTTGGTATAGTAGAAGCGTTTACGAACTACGGTTCACTCGTCATTGGTTAGCCATGCTACTGAAGTCTACAACACGCCACGTTCACATCTATGCCGGCCATGTGGTTGATGGGGAAGTTCATCCTGATACAGAAACGCTGACGCTGAATGTGGATCCCGATAACGAGTTGGAGTGGAACGACGCCGCCCTAGCGAAGGTGGAAGCCAAATTTCAGGAGTTGGTGGCAAATGCCGCTGGGGAGGACTTGACGGAATATAATCTGCGGCGCATTGGCTCGGACTTGGAGCATTTTATTCGCTCTTTGCTGATGCAGGGGGAAATTGGCTACAACCTCAACAGTCGTGTGCGCAACTACAGTCTGGGGATTCCTCGTGTGAATCACTCCTAGATTTATTCATCCTCAATTGCGGATTATTTAACAGGTATTTTGACAGCGGCATTTCCCGCTACAGTCCTGACCTATTGGGATGGATAGAGGGAGTACAATCCTCTCTGCTAGTCGCTTTCACGGTTTTGAAGGTGTGCTCTCTTTGTGAAAGGCGCTGTGTTTGCCTTGTAGTACCGCTGAATTGGCCAAAAAAAAGAGGCCATTACTGACCTCAAAATGACACTTTGACCGCTGAAAATTGGGAGAGAGTTAAGGTCTAGAGGAGACCCCAGAAGTGAAGCACGCCTTGTTTGGTGATCAGTTCTGTGAGTAGCGCCGCCACAAAGCCGATCATGGCGAGGCGACCGTTCCAAATTTCAGCTTGGGGGGTGAATCCAAAGACCCATGCGTTGCGATCTTCAGCTTTGATGGTTTTGGTATCTTCCATGGTTTTGACTCCTGATCGAACCCTGTACCCTCACTGTAACAATTCTTTACTAATTCCGCAACATCTCTTAATATATTTTTCTCTATTGCTGTCCTAGAGGGCGATCGCAATATCCCTAATCAATGACTGTGGCCATCTTCACGTTCTCCAGCTTGGCGAGGATTTGCGGCTTGTAGTTTTCAAACTCTGCTTTGAGGAGATTACGGCTCACAATCGCTGGGGCAGAACTGGGCAAGCTTTTACTGGTTTGCAGCCAATCCCGTAGCAGTTGCCGCTGGAAGGTAGCGATCGTAAACATGCGGACATTGATGCAGTGTTGCGGATCCTCAAGGGAGAAAAAGAGCAGCGGATAGTAGCCGGTCTCCGAGAGCAAAACGCAGAGTTCTTGGTTGCGTGGCAGTTTCATATCCAAATAACAGGGCAACCAGCGGGGCCCTTGCTTGGGATCGTAGATGGCAGTAATCCAGAGGATCATCGGGTGGGGACTGGTGGTAAAGAGAAACTGGTTGTAGCGAATATTGAGCATGCGCCGATCAATTTCTGGGCGAGGCAGCATCACCCACAGCGAGGCGGCTGATTCCCGCTGTGCATACAAAGGCATCGGAAAGACAATTTCCGCTACGGGTTTATCGGCAGGCCAAACACTTTGCCAGCAGACTTCTTCAACCGTTGCAAGGGCAACAGGCGGTTGAGACTGGCGTTCTGAGGGTTGAGAGACTTTTGCAGCGACCTCTACCCCCGGCTGGGTGACTCGACTACTCCCAAACTGTTCCTCAAGGGCTGTTAAGACCTTGATAATTTCACCGACGTTTTGGGGGCGATCGCTGGGGGACTTGGCCATGCAGGCCATGATCAGTTCCTCAAGGACAGGAGGAAGATACAACCCTGGACTGGCCACATTGAAGGGCACTGGCTTTTGGAAGTGGTGTGCCTTAAACCAACTGCCAATGGAGTGGGTGTCCGCCTGAATGGGCATCTTGCCGGTGAGTAGCTCATACATGGTGATGCCAAGACTGTAGATATCCGAGCGGTGATCCAACTCTCGCCCTTCAATTTGCTCTGGGGAACAGTAGGCCAAAGTGCCCATAAACGACGAGGTTTGCCTTTTTTCAGAGACATCCCCCAAAAATTTGGCAATCCCAAAATCCAATAGCTTCGCAAGTTCCCCCATCGTGCCATCCTGAATCACAAGGACGTTGCTAGGTTTAATGTCACGGTGAATAATGGGGCATTTTTGGCCTTCGATGATAATTCCCTCATGGGCTACCTGCAGACCAAGGCACATATGGCGTGCAATTCGCAGAAATCGGCTTAAGGGCAGGGGTTCTTCTAGGAGCAAATCACTGAGGTTTTCGCCTTCCAAAAATTCCATGACGTAGAAGGGAATTTCCTCGTTGTTCATGCCGTAGTCGAGCACCCGCACCACGTGCATACTTTTCTGACCGAGGAGAGCACCCGCGCGCGCTTCTTGGGCAAAGCGGGTTTTCATGCGATCGTTGAGCAGGGTTTGCGACAGGAATTTAACGGCAACCGGAACGCCGCCAAGGAGAATGTCCTCTGCCCGATACACCCGCCCCATTGAGCCTTTGCCAATCAGCTCCGTCAGCTGGTACCGATTCATCAGAATTTGGCCAATGTTGGTATCGCGGTGCGGTTCTGACATAGTTGCCTCAAGGGGAAATCGGCTGGCGAGGTCGCAAACAGGGAAGCATTGTGTTGCTAGGTCGCTATGGTTATACGTCTATTATCTCTAGAGTCTTTAGGTTCTGTTTGATCCATTGGGGCGATCGCTCTCCCCTAATCCATAGTTTCTTAAGCCTTTTTAGGGTTCTAAGCATTAGGAACGCCTAACCAAGACATCAATGACGAACTGGTAATCTGAATCTCTTTATCGAGATCGGGAACGGGAATAAAGACCACACCGCCACTACAGGAAATTTCCCCCACCGATCGCCACTGATTCGCGGTATAGATATGGACATAATTAACTGCGCCCCGTCGCCAACTGCGCCACATCTCACTGGCAGCACAATCATAGAGTTGATAGCCTTCGGGAATGGCGGCACGGGTAAAGGGCACCAGTTGTGCCTTATTTTGAGCGAGATCAGGGAAGAATGATCCATGGGTCAATGCTTGTCGCAAAGATTCCCACGCATCGCAGTAGCGCTTGACCATGATCTGCGGTTGACCATTCTCACTTTTGCCCGTGGCAATGACGCCCGCTTTGTTGTCCACCAGTTGCCAAGTCCCTAAAACCGATTCAATGCGATAGTTGGGATTTGAGGCAAGGCTCTCAGCCCCATTGACAACATCGGCAACAAAAACAGCAAACAACTCGCCGTCATCCATGAACTCCCTCCCGCTCCTGCTTTTTTATAGTTTACTTTGCCGCTCCAGTCGGAGAGAGGTCGGTCATTGTTTTTGCTCTTGTGAAATTAAAATATCTGTGAAAATTTCCTTTCTGAGGCGATCGCAAAGCTCCGTATAATCATGGATTGATAAGGTAGTTGCATGGCTGCCTTCACTGGACTCTTACGCAGGGGTATCTCCCACACTCTGACTGCTTTGAGATGCTTTGACTTCTGAGGTTAACCATGAAATATCGCATTTTAATGGCGACGCTGCTGGCGGTATGTTTAGGGATTTTTTCCTTGAGCGCCCCCGCCTTTGCCGCAAAACAGACTTTAACCTATGACGATATTGTCGGCACTGGTCTGGCCAACAAGTGCCCCACGCTTGATGATACGGCACGCGGTGCCTACCCCATTGATAGCTCCCAAACCTATCGCATTGCCCAACTGTGCTTACAGCCCACGACATTTTTGGTCAAGGAAGAGCCTAAGAACAAACGCCAAGAGGCCGAATTTGTCCCCACAAAACTGGTGACCCGCGAAACCACGAGCTTGGATCAAATTCAAGGGGAACTCAAGGTCAACAGCGATGGCAGCCTCACGTTCATAGAAGAGGATGGGATTGATTTCCAACCAGTGACCGTGCAAATGCCCGGTGGCGAGCGTATCCCACTGCTGTTTACGGTGAAAAACTTGGTGGCGAGCACTCAGCCCAACATTACTAGCATCACCACTTCAACGGATTTCAAAGGGGAATTCACCGTTCCTTCCTACCGCACTGCCAACTTCCTCGATCCCAAAGGACGGGGCTTGGCCTCTGGTTATGATTCGGCGATCGCCATTCCCCAAGGTAAAGAAGAAGAGCTGGCTCGTGCCAACGTCAAACGCTTCTCCTTGACCAAGGGTGAAATTTCTCTGAATGTGGCGAAAGTGGATGGCCGCACGGGTGAAATTGCTGGCACCTTTGAAAGTGAGCAACTCTCCGATGATGATATGGGTGCCCACGAACCTCACGAAGTGAAAATTCAAGGGGTCTTTTACGCCCGCATCGAACCTGCCTAGGATCGACCAGTCCATGGCGACTCTTTTAGAACTCAGGGAACTGCGGGTCGCCTACCCTACAACGGAGACATCATCTGCTGCAACATTCGTAGTGGATGGTGTTTCTTTTTGTGTGGCCGCTGGGGAGCGGTTTGGCTTAGTGGGGGAGTCAGGTTGTGGCAAATCCACGATTGGTAAGGCCATTTTGCAATTATTGCCGACTGGGTCACAGGTTGCTGGGGCGATCGCCCTTCAGGGGCAATCCCTTTTGGGGCTGACCACTTCCCAATTGCGGCGACTGCGGGGCGAGCAAATTGGTTTGGTCTTTCAAGATCCGATGACGCGCCTCAATCCCCTCATGAGCGTCTATGACCACTGCGATGAGCTATTGCGGAGTCATTGCTCTGCTTGGAGTCGCTCCCAACGGCGGCAGCGCATTGTTGAGGTGTTGGATCGGGTGAAAATTTCGGCCAATCGCCTGCATCAGTATCCCCATGAGTTGAGTGGCGGGATGCGTCAACGGGTGGCGATCGCCCTTGCGTTGCTCTTGAACCCACCCCTGATCATTGCCGACGAACCAACAACGGCGCTAGATGTGACTGTCGCGGCGGAAATTCTCGATGAACTCACGCGCCTGTGCCAAGAGGAGCAGCGGGGACTGCTGCTGATTTCCCACGATCTGGCATTGATGGCCAAGTATTGCGATCGCCTTGCGGTCATGCACCAAGGCAAGATTGTTGAACGGGGAGCGGCTCGTCAAGTGCTGCAACAGCCCCAACACCCCTATACCCAGTCCCTACTTGCGGCCACCCAACTCACCGCTAAAAAAACCCCACCCTTGGACACTGCCCCAGAACTGCTGCGGGTTCACAATTTACAGCGGCACTACCGCTTGGGGGGATGGCTACAACCGCAAACCACGATTCGAGCGGTAGATGGCGTCGATCTGACGTTGCGCCGGGGAGAAACCCTTGGCCTTGTAGGCGAATCCGGCTGTGGTAAAAGTACGCTCTCGCGCTTGATTCTGCAACTGATTCCCGCCAACGCCGGTGAAGTGGTCTTTTTGGGGCGCAATTTAACTCAATTACCCGCGGCACAACTGCGCCCAGTCCGCCGCGATCTGCAAATGATTTTCCAAGACCCCCATGCCTGCCTTAATCCCAAAATGACCGTGGAGCAAAACTTGCTGGAGCCACTGCTAATTCATCGGCTGATGGCCAAAAAGGCTGCCCAAGAACGGGTACGCGAGATGCTGGCACAGGTGGAATTGACCCCCCCTGAAGCCTATGTTCATCGCTATCCCTATGCCCTATCGGGGGGACAACGCCAACGGGTGGCGATCGCCCGTGCCCTGATTACCCATCCCCAACTGGTGGTCTGTGATGAGCCGGTGAGCATGCTCGATGCCCATATTCAACGCCAGGTGCTGGCGCTGATGCAGCAGTTAAAAGAGCAATTCCAACTCACGTATCTCTTTATTACCCACGATCTGGGGGTCGCCCGCTATTTTTGCGATCGCATTGCCGTCATGTACGCTGGCAAGATTGTTGAACTGGCGCCCACCGCCCAATTGTTTGCCCAGCCGCAACATCCCTACACGCAAAAATTGCTGGCCGCTGCTCTGTAGCTGGTCTTAACCACTTTTCCCCCATTTCTTAGGCAAACCCTAACCCAACTTCCCTAAGTTATAAACTGGCTGCCCACAGTGGATGAATTTGGAACGAGATACGCTTCATGGCTGAATATTTTGGTGATCTGTTACCCCGTGTCCTAAGCCGACGCACCGTACTAAAAACTGCTCTTTTTGGCGCGGCGGGTTTAACCCTTGCAACCCTGACCAAAGGGTGTGCCACTGCACCGGCTTTAGGCTTTCCAACGATTTACCCCAACACCGACGATAAAATTACGCTGCCTGAGGGCTTTGAGCATGGCGTCGTGATTCGCTGGGGCGATGCCCTCGATGGTGGTGAAAACTTGAATTGGAATCGCATTCACCAAACAGTCACCGCAGCTGATGTCCAGCGGCAGCAGCAGTGCTTTGGCTACAACTGTGATTTTGTTGGCTACCAGACCACACCCGATGGCAAGCATTTGCTCGTTGTGAATCATGAATACACCAATCCTGAACTCATGTTTCAAACGGTGGGCGATCGCCCCAATCAATGGCAAGCCGCACTCCAGCGGGAAGCCCATGGCCTCTCCATTGTCGAGATTGCCAAAAACGCCAATGGTGGCTGGCAATATGTGAAAGCCTCGCCCTACAACCGCCGAATCACAGGTTCAACGCCCTGCGAAATTTCTGGCCCTGCCAAAGGCCATGCCCTTTTGAAGACGGCTGGGGATCCCACGGGGACACGGGTCAACGGCACCCTCAACAACTGCGCAGCGGGCAAAACCCCTTGGGGCACGGTACTCACCTGTGAGGAAAACTTCCATAGCTATTTTGGCGGCAGTGATAGCAACCTGACGGGCATGGTGAAGGAGCTACATAAGCGCTATGACATTCCCAATGAGCGAGCCGATCGCTATGGCTTTTATCTCTATGAAGATCGCTTCAACATCGCGAAGGAACCCCAAGAGGCCTTTCGCTTTGGCTGGGTTGTGGAAGTGGATCCTCTTTCTCCGGATCGCGCCCCCATTAAACGCACAGCCCTAGGACGGTTTCGCCATGAGGCGGCGACAACGGTGATTGCCCCCGATGGTCGAGTTGTGGTGTATATGGGTGATGATGAACGCTTTGAGTATGCCTACAAATTCATTACCAAGGGCAAGTACCAAGCCAACGATCGCGCCGCCAATTTGAATCTGTTGGATGAAGGGGAACTGTACGTTGCTCGCTTTAATGACGATCTGACGGGTGAATGGCGAGCGATCGCCCGCGTTGAGGGCAGTACAATTAGCCCCAACCCCAATCTGCCCACAGCCTTCCAACAGGATCCTGCCCTGTGTTTTATTTACACCCGCGCCGCCGCCGATGCCCTAGGGGCAACAAAAATGGATCGACCCGAGGACTTTGAGTGGAATCCGGTCACCAAAAGTGTTTGGCTGGCGCTGACCTACAACGAGAAACGGAAGGCTAAGGCCACGGATGGCGCCAACCCGCGTCCTGAAAATGTGATGGGGCATGTGATTGAAATGATTGAGCAGGGCAATAACCCAACCGCCTTGCAGTTTCAGTGGCGTTTACCTTTGCTTTGTGGAGATCCCTCCGCCCCAGAGAAGAACCGCCAGTTAGTGCTGTATGGTGAACCCACCAACGCAGAGGTACCAGCAATCTCCGCTCCCGATAATTTTGCCTTCGATCGCGCCGGCAATGTCTGGATTGCCACCGACGGGAACCCAGGATCAAGCCGCCTTGGCAAAAATGACGGCGTTTATGTCCTCAATCCACAGCGCCGCGAACTGAAGATGTTCCTCTCTGGCGTGCCCGGCTGTGAAATTTGTGGGCCAGAGTTTAGTAGTGACTACCGCACCTTTTTCTGCGCGATCCAGCATCCGGGGGAAGGGGCAAAATCCACGGCTGATCTGTCAACACGCTGGCCCTATGGAGAAGAAGTGGTCGTGCCTCGGCCTGCCGTGATTGCCGTGTGGCGCTCAGATGGCCGGGAAGTGTCAGCCTAGGGTTTGCGGGAAGAATAGCGATTGATCCCTTCAGGACGCAGGGGAACTACGGGAGCAGCCCGGCGGCGGTGGGTTCTAGACGTTTTGGCGCGAGTGTTTGTGGCAGCGGGGAAGGCAATCACCTCTGCCTGCTGTCCTTCACGGGCACAGCGAATCAACAGGCCAGCGATCGCCATACTGGCCATAATTGAGCTACCGCCATAGCTAAAGAGGGGAAAGGGTAATCCTGTTGTCGGTAGGATACCAATGGCGACACCTATATTAATCAAGGCCTGTAGGAGCATGATCACCGTTGCCCCCAAGGCAATGAGCTGGATCAGGGGATCCCGCGCCTGATTCACCACCCGCATTCCCAGCCAACCGTAGGCCGCCAGCAGTCCTAGGAGCAAGAGGCACCCCAATAGCCCCATTTCCTCAGCATAGACCGCAAAAATAAAATCCGTGTGCTGGATGGGCAAATAGGAGAGCTTTTGCTGTGAAAAGCCATAGCCCGTGCCCAAAACGCCCCCCGAAGCAACCGCCAAGAGACTCTGCACCAGTTGGTAGCCATCCCCCATCGCATCCGCCCAAGGGTTGAGGAAGGACATCACCCGCCGCCGTTGATACTCGTTAATGCTCATGCTGAGGACTGCCAAGCCCAAGCCACTCATGGCTGTTAACAGCAGGGGCGCCAAGGGTAAACCTGCCCCAAAGGCCATCAGCCACAATGTCATGCCGCAGAGGGCGGTGGTACTGAGGTTCGGTTGGATTAAAATTCCTAGCAGCGTCACGGCAAAGGCCGTTAACCAAAAACAGCGTGCCTTGAGATGCAGCCGCCGCCACGAACTAAACACCCAAGCCGCTTGCAGGACTAAAAAAGGCTTCATCATTTCCGAGGGCTGGAGTTGAAAAGGACCAAGACTAATCCAGCGGGTGGCGCCCATCACCGTTGTCCCGACCCCCGGTAGGCGTGTTGCCCAGATCAGCAGCAGAAACAAAAAGAACCCTGGAATGGCCATCTGGAGCGATCGCCGCAGGGGTAGCCGTAGAAACAATTGAAACCCTGCCCAGCCAAGGGCAAGCCACAGCAACTGGCGCGTAAAGTAGTACAGCCCATCCCCTGTTTCGGCCAAACCCACGGGAAAACTAGCGGAAAAGAGGACGACCAACCCAAGACCAATCCACACTAGGGTCAACCAGTGGAGCAATCGTGCTTCTAGAGTCCACTGCCGCAGGTCGCCAACCGCTTCGCTGCGCCGCAGGCGATCGCCAAAGGGGAGAAAACGCCACCAACTCACGCTTAGATGACCCTCACTGGCATCGGCCACTATAGGAACAGTATCTAATCTGGCACAATTATTATGCATCTTTGAGAGCGACTGCCTGTGACTGTGCCTACAATTTCTGAACGCTTTGAGCAATGTCGTGCCCGCCAACGCTGTGCCCTGATTCCCTTTTTGACCGCCGGTGACCCTGATTTAGAAACGACGGTTGCTGCCCTCAAGGCCTTAGATGCCCATGGTGCAGATCTGATTGAACTGGGAATGCCCTATTCCGATCCCTTGGCCGATGGTCCTGTGATTCAGGCAGCCGCTACCCGCGCCCTGCAACGGGGAACTCGCCTCGAAGCAGTCTTAGAAATGACAACGGACTTACACCGCCAACTGAGGGCACCACTCATTTTATTTACCTACTACAATCCCATCTACCATCGAGGGGTCTCTTCATTTCTGAAAGCCGTTGCCCAAGCCGGGATCAAGGGCTTAGTGATTCCGGATTTGCCCCTTGAGGAAGCAGAACCCGTTCTTGCAGAAACAGCGCATCTAGGCTTGGAATTGACACTACTGATTGCGCCCACCACATCGCCCGAACGGATGCAGGCGATCGCCACCGCCTCCCAAGGTTTTATCTACCTTGTCAGCACCACGGGCGTCACAGGGATGCGCCAAAAAATGGCCAGTCGCGTTCAGGAACTATTGGGCACACTGCGGCAAATTACCCCCAAGCCCATTGGTGTCGGGTTTGGCATTGCCAGTCCAGAGCATGCCCGTCAAGTGCGCGATTGGGGCGCCGATGCTGCCATTGTCGGCAGTGCCTTTGTCAAACGGCTGGCAGAACCAGAGCAGGGAGTTGCCGCTGTCGCCGAGTTTTGTCAGTCACTCCGCACAGCCCTCGATACGCCCTAGGGACGCACCGTCAACGTAAAGTAAATGCCATCGGACTGCAAACTGCGGGTTTGACCGGGCAGATCAATCAATGGTGCCGCGTACTGGAACTGAATGTCTAAGTTGGGTGTTGGTTGCACCAAGAGTCCCATGCCTAAACCGGCAATCACATTGTTAGGCACTGCACCCGCAGGATTACGGCTATTGTTCCAGACCACCCCCAGATCAAACAGGGGCCCAATGGAAATAATTGGGCGACGATTGGCAGTGCGCAGTACGGGAAAACGGGCTTCCCCAGAGAACCGCAGGCCATTATCCCCAGAGAGGGCATTGGTTGAGTAACCCCGCACCGACAGGGGGCCACCAATGACAAATTGGTGAAAGGGGAGCAGGCTATTGGGACTCAGTTGCACATCCGTACGCAAAATCAAGAAGTTATCTGCCCAGAGGCGTTGCAGCCGCTGTCCCTGTCCCAGCCAGCTAAAGAAAGTACCATCAGGGGTTGGACTGGGGTTTTCGGTGGCGCCAAAGATCGGCAGGCCAAAGTTGAACTGCGAACGAAAGACCCATGCCCCTTGGGGATCACGGCGGATATATTCTTGGCTCACTTCCAGCACTCGGGTGGCACTATAGCCCGATGAATCAGAACCAATGGAAATGGGGGTTGGCACTCCCAAAACAAAAGTCTGTGCCGACTGCATCAGGAAGCCAATGCCAAAGGCTAGTTCCTCACGGATATTGCGAATCACCGGTTGGCGAAAACTGGCTTCGTAAATAGAAGACTCACTGCGAATATTCAAGCCAGCAAGGGCGGGGGGGCGGGTAATTTCGCTGTCTGCTTGTACGGTGCGAATGGTGAGTGTGCCATTCATGGCATTGAGGGGCAGACTGTAGCCAAACTCCACAGTGTTGGACGCTCCCCAGTCAAACGTGCCTAGGTTATTACCGATGGCGTAGGAACCGTAGACGCTATCGCCGCGACCACTGAGGTTGTTGTATCCCAAAAAGGCCGTGGCCCGATCCGGGGCGATCGCTGGCGGCGTATTGTTATCCAAACCAAAAGCAGCATTAAACCAGCGGGCAGGTACCACCCGTACCACCAAAATACTGTCCTGGGGCGTCGTGCCGGGTCGCAGACTGGCAGAAAGATTGGCAAAGAGAGGATCCGTTCGCAGCAGGCGCAACTGCTCTTCCAGACGATTGGAGTTGAGGGGCACGCCGGCACCGAGGGCAATACGACTGCGAATATAGCGTTGGATAATTCCTTTATTCCCTTCAATACGAATGTCCTCTAGGCGGCCTTCAAGCACTTGAATCGTGATTACCCCATCCCGTGCCACCTGCTCGCCTAAAACGGCGCGAGAGGTCAAATAGCCCCCCTCAAGATAGAGTTTTGTAATCGCATCGGCAGCGCCTTGTAGCTCCGCAAGCGTCACCTGACGCCCTTCCAAGGGCTTAATAATCGGATCAAATTCCGCAGGCCCAAAGATAGTACTGCCTTCAACAACAATTTTTTGTACAGGTATTAAAACATTTTCTGACTCGGGGGTTGGGCTAGGGGGTGAAAGGGGCGGTTCAAGAGCGGGTGGCGAAGGGGAGGGTAGAGGGGGTGGTTCCGGTAGGGGGGGCTGAATATCCTGTTGGGTGGGGGTGATAACTGGAATCGCTAAAGCAGGTAACACCGCTCCCGTACTGCCGAGAACAGAGAGAAGGGCAACGGGTGCAAATAAGTTTGTTTTCACGTCCTCAACCCCAATGCTTAGTTATTTGGTTTTAGATAGGGCAGCAAAATCAATACAAAAATTTGTCTCTTTTCCTGAGGGTCAAGCCCAAGGAACCATTGGCGTGAGGAGTTATTGATTCTTGCCTTCAGATTTTAGCCGATTATTTGTGGTTGTTGGCAACGATCGCCCCCATCAACACTGACTCCGAACCTGTTTCAAGCGGGGGGAAGTGCCGTTTCAGCAGTGCCATCAGGGTTATTAACGAGGGAGGATTCATCAATGGCCAAATCAAACCAAAAGGTACTGCCGACCCCCAATTCACTAATTAAATGAATTTGTGTATTGTGCTTGTGGATAATATCTTGGACAATGGCCAACCCCAGCCCTGTCCCCTCTAGGGTATGCACGCGATTCTCAACGCGGAAAAACCGTTCAAAGACGCGGGGTTGATCCTCTGGGGCAATGCCCATACCCGTGTCGGCGACTTCAATGCGCACCCGTTCCTGCTCTGGATCGCTGGGGGGATGCCAGACATAGGCACGAATGGTTACCCGTCCATTTTCGGGGGTAAACTTCAAAGCATTCCCCACCAAGTTAGTGAGGGCACCAATGAGCAGATCGTAGTTGCCCCAAACCGGTGGCAAGGGATTTTCCACTTCGGCAGTGAGGGTAATGGACTTATTGGCAGCATTGAGTTGGTAGGTGCGCATGATCTGATCAATCACCTGCGCCATCTGTACCGAGCCAAATTGATAGGGGCGACCCGATTCGAGGCGAGAAATATCGAGGAAATCATTCACAAGGCGGGTCAGGCGATCGGTCTCGTGATTCGCGGTTTCCAGAAACTCCTGCTGCTCTTTTTCACTAAGACTGCTGCCGTACTCTTGAATGGTTTCGATGATCGATTTGATATTGAATAGAGGTGTGCGCAATTCGTGGGAAACATTGCTAATCAATTGCGCTTTGGCTTCGTTGAGTTCCACCTCGCGGGTGATGTCCTGAATCGTAATCGCAATGCCCTTGGGTTTTTCCCGTTGCACATCCATCACCGTTGTCAGCAAAATGCGTACCGATCGCGAGCTGGGTTCTTGGAGCGTGACGCGAAATTCTCCCCCTTCCGATTCGCCCTTGGAGGCTTTGTAGAGAGGACAGGTGAGTTTTTCACACACCGGCGCCGGAAAACAGTTCAGGGCATTTTGACCAATGACATTCATCCCCTCCCAATTAAAGAGACGTTGAGCCGTGGGGTTGACCAAAATAATCCGCATGTCAGTGTCCAACAGGATTGCCCCATCGGCAATGGTGGAAACCAAGGTATCCAGCTTGGCTTTTTCCGCTTGCAGTTCTTCAATGTTTTGCGCTTCGTAGGAAGCAAGCCGCTCTGCCATGTCATTAAAGCTAGCAATCAACTCCCCCAGTTCACCACCAAAGGGCAGGTTAATGCGTTGCTTAAAATTTCCTGCGGCAATGTTTTTCACCCCCTGTACCAACTCTTTGATGGGTTGGGTAATGGTCAGGGCATTGAACACTCCGCCCAAGATCACCATGATCCAGAGGGAGACAAACACGGCAATGGTCAGATCACGGGTGAGATTGGCAGAGGCAATAAGCGTTTGGTTGGGATTAATGCCCAAAGCCACAACTCCTAGATTTTCATCATTAAATATCAATGGCACAAAGACATCGGCCACAAGGCCGTCGGGGGTTTGGTGTTGGCGCACAAGGGGTTCTTGGCTGGCACGGTAGGTGTCCGGCAGTTGAATACGGCGGCGCAGGGTCAGCGCACTTTCCACTTGGGGGGCAGAGTAGGGGAGGCCATAGTAAATTTCGCCATCGGGATCGGCATAAAGGATGTAGCGAATACTGGCACTGCGCTCATAGAACTTACGGGAAAATTCGGCAACAGCGGCGGTATCCCCCTTGGCCACGAGGGGCGCCACATCGGCAGCTAAGAGCAACCCCAAATCGCGGCCATAGCGGGTGTCATTGAGGTGGGCATTGGTTTGAATGGTATTCACCGCCCAAAAGGTGAAACCACTCATGATGATCGAGACCACGAGGGTTGCTGTGGCCATGAGGCGGGTTTGAATTTTGAATTCCGACCACCAACGGGCAATGCCCCGCAATTTATCGCTCAAGTCCCCTTGGGTTTTCTCGGTTTTCAACACCACCATTGCGCCTAACGTACGAAAAATTTTCCCTGATTCTACGGGATTTTGCTCACATTTTTATTGTGGCATCTGAGAGGGGTTCCAAGCGGGCAAACTCTTCAATGCGGCGGCTATAGCGTTGCAGCATCTGCTCACTCCAAGTGGCATCGGGACTATTGACGTAGAGGTGTACCAATGGCTCACTGGCATCGGGCAGAATCAGTACCCAGTGGTCAGTATTGGGTTCACCAATTTTGACGCCATCAATGAGACTCAAGTGATTGCGGGGATGGGTTTCCACCAAGTGGCGCATCAATGACCCTTTGGCAATCCAAGGACAGCGAATCGGGCGATGATAGTAGTGGACGCGGGGCAGTTCTTGGCGCATGACGGTGAGGGGTTTGCCAATCAGTGCCAGCAGTTCGATCAGGGTGGCGATCGTAAACATGGCATCAAATCCCGGATGCAGTTGTGGGAAAATAAATCCCGTTTCCGCAGAACCGCCGAGAACCACACCGCTGTGGTGTTGGCAGGCTTCCATGAGATCAGTGGGGTTGGTGCGACTGCGAATCACTTGTCCGCCCTGTTGATGGGCGATCGCCTCCACCGCACTAGAAGTTGTGACCGGCACCACGACAGTGCCCCCCGGATGGGTCAAGAGGATCAAGTAGGTCATCAACGCTGTGAGTTCTTGATCACTGAACACCTGACCGGCATTGTCCACTAAGGTCAACCGTTCACCATTGGCGGAGACTTGCACCCCCAAACTGGCAGATAGCGCTGTCACCACCTGTCCCAGTTCCCGCAGGAGTCGCTGTCGCTCGAGAATATTGAGGGGGGTTGGGTGCAGGGTGGCATTGAGAACAACGGCATCACAGCCAAACTTACTGAGGATTTGTGGCAAGACAACCCCAGAAACGGCATAGGCATAGTCAATGACAATTTTGGCGGGGCTACCATAAAACAGTTGGGTATTTAGCCACTTTTCAAAGCCCTGGGCATAGGCGGCCACGCAGTTGTTGGGATGGGTCATGACACCGACATCCGTAAGTAGGGCGCGGCGAATATCTTCGCGGAAGTAGGCGGTTTCAATTTGCCGCTCTTTGGCTTTGCTCAGGTTGATGCCCTTATGGTCAAAAAACTCAATCAACAGTTGATCGGCGCGATCGGGATGGGCACGCACATGAATTCCGCCGCTGACTGAAAGGGTTTGGGCAGCAAAGCGGGCAATCGGTAGGGCGATCGCCTCCAAATTGAGGACATGAATCCCCACCGACATCAAACCCGACATCAGAGCATGGGACACCATCCGCGACACATTGCGCTGATCTCGCGACACCAGCACACTAGTTCCGGGCTCAAGGATTGAAGCATAGGCGGCCGCCAGCCGCACAGCAAACTCCGGTGTAATGTCCACATTGGCCACACCGGCTACCCCTCGCTGGCCAAAGAGATAGCGTTGCCCCGTTGTGCCCCAGATCAGGCTTTCATTGACAATTGCACCCGCTTCAATGCGTTTGCCCGGCCAAAGCCGCACCCCCTGACTGAGGCTAGCTTCCTCCCCGACCACACAGCGACTGCCAATAATTACCCCTTCGTGCACCCTCACATGGCGATCGACATGGACATGGCGAGCCAAAATGCAGTGCTCTAATTCACTGTCATCCCCAATAAAACAGCCACTCCAAGCCACCACTGAGCGCAACCGACTGCCATTACCAACAATCACGTTATCTCCCAAGATCGTCCCTGCCCCAAGGGTGACCCCCGCACCAAAGCGGCAGTTATTGCCCAAGACTAGCGGCGCCTGTAGCTGAACTGTTTGCGGCAATGTGGTGTTGTGCCCTACCCAAATTTGCGGCTGAACTTCGTGCCCCTGAATTTCCAAGTGCACGCGGCCATAGAGGGCATCCTGTTGCACCTGTTGATAGGTTTGCAGACTACCGACATCGCACCAGTAGGCATCGGTGATATAACCATACATCGGCACATCCGCCTGCAATAGCAACGGGAATAAATCCCGCGAAAAATCCCGCTCGATGCCGCTATTGAGATAGTCCATGACAGCAGGGCTGAGGATGTAGATGCCTGTATTCACCGTATCCGTAAAGACTTCCCCCGCTGAGGGCTTCTCGAGAAACCGCCGCACGCGACCATCGCTATCAGTAAAGACAATGCCAAACTCCTTCGGTTGAGGTACACGGGCAAGGATCAGGGTTACGGGAGCACCGTGCTGCTGGTGAAAACGGAGGGCATCGGTTAAATCGATATCGGTAATGCTATCGCCACTGACCACCAAAAAAGGATCCGTTAGCAAATTGGCAATGTTTTTGACTGAACCTGCTGTGCCAAGGGGCTGCTCTTCCTCAACGACATAGCTTAGGTGCACCCCAAACTCATTCCCATCGCCAAAATAGTCGCGCACGACATCGGGGAGATAGTGCAATGTCATGACCACATCATCAAGGCTATGGCGGCGTAGGAGATTGAGAATATGCTCAGCAATGGGACGATTGACCACCGGCACCATTGGCTTAGGTAGATCACAGGTGAGGGGACGCAACCGAGTACCACTTCCCCCGGCCATGAGGACGACACGCACTGTTTTCTCCTTTGTCAAACCTCGCCCTAGGATCCCAGTGTAGGAGAGGACGGCAGGCTCAGGGGGATGGCTTCAGGAAACTGCAATGATTTTTGACACTTGAGAGTAGCCTAGGCATAAAAAAACCTACCCTGGGTAGAGGGCAGGTTCAGAGCATGATATAACGCGATCGCGCCTAGGCAGTAAAGCCAGCTTTGTATTCGGCGATCGCCTCTTTCAGCAAGGCTTCAGCTTTTTCATCCAGTTTTTGGGTGGTGCGGATGATTTCGCCGTATTCGGGCTTGCTTGTGTGCAGGTAGTCCCGCAGACCGGCAACAAACTTGGCCACTGCCTCAACGGGGATGTCGTCAAGGTAGCCATTGGTACCGGCGTAAATGGTTGCCACTTGGTATTCCACCGGAATGGGTGAGTACTGGGGCTGCTTGAGAATTTCCCGCAGGCGTTGGCCTCGTGCCAGTTGGTTTTGGGTGGCTTTATCCAAGTCAGAGGCAAACTGGGCAAAGGCTTGCAGTTCATCAAATTGCGCCAATTCCAGCTTCAGTTTGCCAGCCACCTGCTTCATGGCTTTGATTTGAGCAGCAGAACCCACCCGTGACACGGAAATCCCCGCGTTGATGGCAGGACGCAAGCCAGCGTTGAAGAGGTCAGAGGAGAGGAAGATTTGACCGTCGGTAATGGAAATGACGTTGGTGGGAATGTAGGCAGACACGTCACCGGCTTGGGTTTCAACCACAGGAAGCGCCGTCATGCTGCCACCGCCGAGGGCATCGTTGAGTTTGGCGGCACGCTCCAGCAGGCGGGAGTGGAGATAAAACACATCCCCAGGGTAGGCTTCACGACCGGGAGGACGGCGCAGCAGCAGCGACATTTGCCGATAGGCTTGCGCTTGTTTGGAGAGGTCGTCATAGATGACGAGGGTGTGCTTGCCTTGGTACATGAAGTACTCAGCAATCG
The DNA here is from genome assembly GCF_031460975.1 of Thermosynechococcus sp. HY213. Lineage (NCBI taxonomy): Bacteria > Bacillati > Cyanobacteriota > Cyanophyceae > Acaryochloridales > Thermosynechococcaceae > Thermosynechococcus > Thermosynechococcus sp. HY213. The sequence goes on from NZ_JAVKVB010000009.1 coordinate 26,999, forward strand.
TGGCACCGGTGTAGGGGGCGAGATACTGCAAAGCGGCTGGATCACTGGCGTTAGCGGCAATCACAATCGTGTAATCGAGTGCACCCCGCTCCCGCAGCACGTTCACCACTTGAGCGACACTGGACGCTTTTTGACCGATGGCCACATAGACGCAAATCACATCTTGGCCTTTTTGGTTCAGAATTGTGTCAATGGCAACGGCCGTTTTTCCGGTCTGGCGATCGCCAATGATCAGTTCTCGCTGACCACGACCAATGGGAATCATGGCGTCAATAGCCGTAATCCCCGTTTGCAACGGCTCACACACCGATTTGCGCTGGACAATACCGGGGGCAGGGGATTCAATCAGGCGGGTTGCTGTTGTGTGGATCTCCCCTTTGCCATCAATGGGGCGCACTAGGGCATCCACCACCCGACCAATGACCGCTTCACCTACAGGCACGGAAGCAATTTTGCCAGTGGCCCGCACCGTACTGCCTTCTTCAATACCGAGGCCATCGCCCATCAGCACCACCCCCACGTTATCCTCTTCGAGGTTAAGGGCAATTCCCACGGTGCCGTCTTCAAATTCCACCAATTCTGAGGCCATCACTTTGTCGAGGCCATAGACACGGGCAATGCCATCGCCCACCTGCAAGACAGTACCGACATTATCGACTTTGATCGACTGTTCGTACTGCTCGATTTGCTGGCGAATAATGCTACTGATTTCGTCGGGTCGGATACTTACCATAGAAGTCGCTCTCAAGGGTTGAACAGTTTACAAAGGGACGTTAGGCGGCTTGCGCCAAGGTGAGACTGAGGCGGCGGAGTTGACCCCGCAGGCTGGCATCAAAGATTTGGGAGCCAACTTTAATCACCACACCACCAATTAGTTCGGGATCGCAGGCAGTAACCAGCTCTACATCGGCAGCACCGGTCATGGCTTTGACCTTTTCAACCACGGCACGGCGTTGATCGTCGTTGAGTTCGACGGCACTGGTGACTTCCGCCAAGATCACATTGCGGAGTTTGCGCACAAGGGCACGATACTGCTCACAAATAGGGCCAAGAAAGTTAATTCGCCGCCGATCCACGAGCAACATTAAGAAGTTGAGGAAGTAGCCATGCACCTTCTCCACGGTCAACTGCCGCAGCACGTTCTTTTTGGCCTCAGGCTTGATCAGGGGATTGGCGAGAAACTGTTGCAGTTCACTGGAGCTGGCAAGGAGTTCCAGAATTAACTGCGTGTCCTGCTGAAACTGATCAATGAGGTTGTGGGTTTGCGCTAACGACAGCAGCGCCTCGGCATAGGGTTCAACCAGTTCACCACGGACAGTGGTCTGCATCATTTGCCTCCTAGTAGGGCAATACTGCGATCAACAAGGGTACGCTGAAGGTCTGGATTTTGGCTCAAACGCGCTTTGAGTTGGTTTTCGGCCTCGGCAAGTGCCCTAGCGGCAATCCGCTCACGAATTTCGGCGATCGCCCGCTCAGTGGCGGCACTCGTATCTTGGGAAGCGGTTTCCTTCAAGCGCTCAATTTCCCGCTTGGCTTGGGCAATGAGTTCTTCCTTTGCAGCCTTGGCACGGGCAAGGGCGTCTTCGCGAATGCGTTGTGCCTCCTGCTTGGCCTGAGCCAGTTTTTGCTGCTCTTCGGTAAGGCGGGCAGCGGCCACTTTCTGGCGTTCTTCGGCTTCCGCAATGGCTGTGGCAATTTGTTGCTGGCGATCGCCCAAGGTTTTGCCAAGTACGCCCCGCCCAAAATACACCAATACCCCAATAATGATGGCAAGGTTGATCACATTGGTTTCGAGCAAATTGGTGTTAATGCCAAAATGCCCCGCTTCTTCCGTTGCCAATAAAAATACTGCGTCCATGACCCACACTCCTAGGCCAGTAACTTCGCTAATAACTGTTCACTCAAGCTGGCAACTTGACCCTCAAGCGCTTGCAGTGTCGCCTGCTTTTGCTGATCAATCTCTGCTTGAATCTTGAGTAACTCTGCCTGCACGGCCTGCTGTGCTTCGGCAATTTCGGCGGTGGCAATTTTTTGTGCCTCGGCTCTGGCCTCTTCAATCAAGGCTTGGGCTTGGCGACGGGTACTGGCCAATTCCTGCTCATACTGCTGAGCCAGTTCAGTGGCCTGTTGCAACCGCTCCTTGGCCTGCTGCAAGTTGGTTCGGATATATTCATCCCGATTGTCCAGCGCCTGACCCAAGGGCTTGTATAGCAGCGCATTCAAAATGACGGTCAAGATTAAGAATTGCACAGCCATCAGGGGTAGGGTGGCATCAAAATCAAACATCAGCCTCTCCAGAATGGGGGATCGGGGGAAAGCTCATCCAAGCCTCCCCCACTGGGGTTAATTAGGATGCAAAGGGGTTGGCAAACAGGAGCACCAGCGCAATCACCAGACCGTAGATGGTCAGCGACTCCATGAATGCCAAGGTCAGCAGCAGTGTACCCCGAATTTTACCTTCCGCTTCCGGTTGCCGCGCAATCCCTTCCACGGCTTGACCAGAGGCATTCCCTTGACCAATCCCAGGCCCAAGCGATGCCAAACCAATTGCCAGAGCAGCAGCCAAAACAGAAGCAGAAGCGACTAACGGATCCATAGTTGATTTCCTCGAGACGTAGTAGGACGAAACAAAATTTCCAGAGATAACAATAGCAGGGTATGTACCCCTTTTAGGAGTGCGCCTCTTCGTGCTCGCCGCCATGTCCCTCCATGGCCTCCCCAATATAGGTGGCTGCAAGGGTGGCAAACACAAGGGCTTGAATGGCACTGGTAAAGAGTCCCAAGGCCATCACGGGCAAGGGCACAAACAAGGGCACCAGCAACACCAAGACCCCCACCACCAATTCATCCGCCAAGATGTTGCCAAAAAGACGGAAGCTCAGGGAAAGCGGTTTTGTAAAATCTTCCAAGATGGCAATGGGAAGTAAGACGGGCGTTGGCTCGATGTACTTGGTGAAATACTTCAGCCCCCGCTTGCGTAGCCCGGCGTAGAAATAGGCCAAGGAGACCAGCAAAGCCAAGGCCACGGTGGTATTGATGTCATTGGTGGGTGCTGCTAGCTCCCCTTCTGGCAGTTCGATGAGTTTCCACGGTACCAGTGCGCCTGACCAGTTACAAACAAAAATGAACAGGAACAGTGTCCCCACAAAGGGAACCCAAGCTCGGTACTCGTGCTCACCCATTTGGCTCTTGGTCAAATCGCGGATGAATTCCAGCGCGTATTCCATCAAGTTTTGAATACCACTGGGCACCCGTTGGATATTCCGCGAGGCGGCAAAGGCCGCCGCAATCAGAATGGCCATCACAAACCAAGTGGTGATGAAGACTTGACCGTGAACTTTTAGGTTGCCAATATGCCAGTAGAAATGGTGCCCCACCTCCAACTTGGCAAGGGGAAGAGCTGTCCAAAGGTGTATCAAAGGCATCATGCCTCCGCGCTCGGTTGTCTAAGCACTACAGTGAGCCAGCGTTAAGGGGACGGCAAAACCGTACGAAACATATAGACCAGAATGGCGGCTTTGTAGGTTAAGAACCCCAAGAACACTGGAATAATATGTAGCTCTTGCCAACGGGCTGCCAAAATAATCACAACCACGACGACAAGGAGCTGCGTTTTCCCCAGCTTTTTCTGGTCGTTTCCTAGGCGCTCCACACTGCGGGCGAGGAGCCGCAGATAAATTAGGCTCGCACTTGCCCCCAAAAGGTAATTCAACGCTGTGTTCAGGCCGTAAATCAGCCAAACCGCTCCAAAGGCGATCGCCATCAGCACGAGGCTTGTCGTGAATAATTCGCGACAGAGTTGATAAAACTCGGCCATCGAGCCGCCCTTCTTTGGGGAATTGGCAATGGTTGATGGCACAGAGGGTGCTGAAGCAGAATCGGGAACGGTCACAGCAGAATAGGGAGCATCCGAGGATGCCTTGAACTGGCCACTAAGCATCCTATCACGCAGTGGTTACATTTCATTACGGGATTCTGTTTCGTCGATATTGCTGTTCATTTCATTGCGAATGTGCCGCTCAAGTAGTTGAAAAATCTCCTGTAGGCGTTGCGGATTGGTGAGGTAGAGGTATCCCAGTAGGGCTTCAAAGCCAGTAGCTTGACGGTAAATTTTTGCGGCAACTCGCTTTGGGCCATCGGCAGCCGCATTGCGACCCTGACGAAAAATCGAGCGTTCGGTTTCGGTGCAATGCTGCCAGAGGAAGTCCATATAACGGGCTTGACTTTCAGCACGCACATGCGCCACCACTTGGCGGTGGTAGGTATTAATACGTTGGGGGGGGGTTAGAAAAAGCCAGCGGATAAAGAGTTCATAAACGGCGTCGCCAACGTAGGCCAAAGCCGCCGGTGGCAGTTGATGGGCGGGAATTTTGGGGGGAACAAGGGGCAATAATCCAGCAGAGTCCAGCATGACGTTTCAGCTAAAAAGACCCCCCTTAGTTTTACTGCCACAGGAACAGAATGTTTAGGAATGGGTTTCGCCAGTAATTTGGGCGATCGCCGTCGCCAGATCCGGCTGAAGGGGCAAAAAGTTCTCTAAACGCACGAGTTTGACCGTTTGGGTGACGCGGGGATTGGTGACAATTTGCAGTTGACCCTGATGCTCTTGGGCTTTTTTGGCCAGTTGTACCAAAATGCCGAGGCCAGAGCTGTCAATAAACTCAATTTTTGAAAGGTCTAAGATGACGTTGGCAGGCCCATCGTCAAAACACTTACTAATGACCTTGCGAAAGGCCGACTCGGAGAACGCATCAATGAGACCCGTCAGGCGAAACACTTGATAGTTATCGCGAATCTCACGGGTACCTCTTAGGCTTTGGGTGAGGGCAAGTGGTTCAGAAATGAGAGCCTCCTTTGCCGATAACTGCACACACAAAACGATAGAAGACAAGTATAGATAAACGTGGCATCCTTGTCTATGACTTGATCGCTAACTCAACAAAAGTTTGGAAGTGCAGCAACCGCAGGAAGCTCTTTGCCAGAACCGCATCAGGTATTGCCCCTAGGAGTCGCCCCAATGAAATTCTCCAAACTCGTGATGAGCCTTCTCAGCAGTAGCGGTCTGGGATTGCTGAGTTTATCTATTTTCGCCCAAGAAACGCCAGCGGCGACTTATCCCCCAGAGGCGATCGCGGTCTTTATGCAGGAGTGTCAAACCAAATTTGCGGCGCAAACGCCTCCCGGCTTTGGCGATCGCGGCGATCGCTATTGCACTTGCCTGATAAACCGCCTCCAAGAAAAAATGAGCTATGAGGAATTTCAGAAAATGACTGCCGACAATGAACCCCCGGAAGTTAAAGCCGCAATCAATGAATGTATTGGCGCTATTTTCTAGTGCGCCTAGGATGGACGGGTGATGAGCCTGCGCCTCTTTTGGCATCGTCGCGATCTGCGCCTGAGTGACAGTGTGGGGTTGGCGGCTGCCTACACCCAAACTCCCAAAGTGGTTGGCATTTTTTGCTTTGACCCGGCGATTCTCAGTGCCTCGGACATTGCGGCGGTGCGGGTGACATACCTCGTGGGTTGCCTACAGGCCTTGCAAGAAGCCTATCAGCGACTTGGGGGGAGCTTTTTAATTTTTCATGGTGACCCGCGTCAAATTCTGCCCCAAGTGGCCAGTGGCTTAGGGGCGGTGGCGGTGCATTGGCATGAGGATGTGGAACCCTACGGTCGCGATCGCGATCGCGCTGTGGCTGCTGCCCTCAAGGAAAAGGGAATTGCTGTGGAAACTGCTTGGGATCAACTCCTGCATCCCCCAGAGGCCGTACAAACAAAACAGGGGCAGCCCTACACCGTCTATTCCCCCTTTTGGCGCAACTGGTCAAGCCTAGCTAAACCAGAGCCTGTCCCCAGCCCCAGCCACCTCGAACCTCTGATAGAAGCTGAACAAGCGACAGCCACAGCCCTAGGGGCGATACCGCTGCCCACTGCCAAGGATTTGGGATTTCATTGGTCAGGAGAACTGATCCTTGCTCCCGGTGAAGCCGCCGCCCAAGCACAACTGGAGACATTTATTGGCCAGCACATTCAAGACTATGGTGAGCAGCGCAACTATCCAGCGCAACCTGGAACCTCCCTCTTAAGCCCTGCCCTCAAGTTCGGTGTCATTGGTATTCGCCGTGTCTGGGCAGCCAGTCAGGCCGCTATGGCCGCAGCCCGCAGTGAAGAGGCAAAAACGAGTATTCGCACGTGGCAGCAGGAATTGGCGTGGCGGGAGTTTTATCAGCACGCCCTCTATTGGTTTCCCCACTTGGCGGAGCGTCCCCATCGTGAACGATTTGCCACTTTTCCTTGGCTGAATCACGCAGAACACTTTGCGGCTTGGTGTGAGGGTCGCACCGGTTACCCAATTGTGGATGCCGCCATGCGCCAACTCAATGAAACGGGTTGGATGCATAACCGCTGCCGCATGATTGTGGCCAGTTTCCTCACCAAGGACTTGATCATCAATCCCCAATGGGGTGAGCGGTACTTTATGCAAAAACTGATTGATGGCGACTTGGCAGCCAATAATGGCGGTTGGCAGTGGAGTGCCTCTAGTGGGATGGATCCAAAGCCGCTGCGGATTTTTAACCCAGCCAGTCAAGCGCAAAAATTTGATCCTGAGGCGGAGTATATTCGCCGTTGGCTGCCGGAGTTGAAATCCCTCGATACGGCAGATTTGGTGACGGGAACTATTTCTCCCCTAGAGCGGCATCGCTGCGGTTATCCCTTGCCAATTGTGGATCACGGCCAGCAACAGCGGCGATTTAAGCAGCTCTATCAAGCGCATGTTCGTTCACCCATCCCTCAAGGATAAAATTGACATTCCCCTGATCAGCGCAACAGCGTTATCCTGAAAAAGAACGATTTTTGCGGTTGCATCGCGCCCATGAATATCCTTGGTAGTCTGCTCACTCCCCCCACCACCCCCATCCAAACCCGTCCCCGCCGTGGCATTGAAATTAAGTCCAAGCGAGAAATTGAGATTATGCGGCAGGCCTCGCGCATTGTGGCGACGGTGCTCAAGGAAATTTCCCAGATGATCGAGCCGGGCATGACGACGGCGGATCTCGATGCCTATGCCGAGAAACGCATCCGCGAAATGGGGGCAACACCGAGCTTCAAAGGCTATCAGGGCTTTCCGGCCTCCATTTGCGCTTGCATCAACAACGAGGTGGTTCATGGCATTCCCAGCCCCCGCAAAGTGATTCGCAATGGCGACATCGTTAAGATTGATACCGGTGCCTACTACAATGGCTTCCATGGCGACTCTTGCATTACGATTCCAGTGGGGGAAATCTCCGAGGAAGCGGCCAAGCTGGTAAAAGTGGCTGAAGAAGCCCTCTACCGCGGCATTGAGCAGGTTAAAGAAGGCAACTACCTCATGGATTTGGCGGGTGCTATTCAAGATTATGTCGAAGCCAATGGCTTTGTTGTGGTCGAGGACTTTACTGGCCACGGCGTGGGGCGCAATCTCCACGAAGAACCTTCGGTATTTAACTTCCGCACCAATGAACTTAAGAATGTGCGGCTACGGGCGGGGATGACCTTGGCCATTGAACCCATTGTGAATGCGGGGTCAAAACAGGTGCGGATTTTGCGCGATCGCTGGACAGCGGTTACGGTTGATAATTCCCTCTCTGCCCAATTTGAGCACACGGTCTTGGTCACCAAAACGGGCTACGAAATTCTCACCGATCGCACCCTTGTCTAACCCCTATGACGAAAATCCCCCCCGAAGTCCTCGAACGCCACTGCTTTTGCCGCAGTCGTAAGTTTACCTTTGAGGTCAATCAATATCGCTTGCCCCATGGGTCTGTCTCGATCTTGGGAACTGTGCGGCATCCAGGGGGGGCATTAGCTGTGCCGGTGACCCCAGAGGGCAACCTGATCCTTGTCAAACAATACCGCTTTGCCACTGAGGAATATCTGCTGGAGTTCCCAGCGGGCACCGTTGAGGATCACGAAAAGCCTTTTGCCACCATTGAGCGCGAGATTGAAGAGGAAACGGGCTACCGCGCCCACCATTGGCAAAAACTGGGAGAGTTTTACATTGCCCCCGGCTATTCTGATGAAGTGATCTACGCCTACTTGGCCACTGAGCTGGAAAAACTAGAGACACCCCCGCCTCAGGACACCGACGAGCACATTGAAATTGTGGAGTTTTCTCTAGCTGACTTGGCCGCTGCGATTCATAGTGGTCAAGTGAAAGATGCCAAGACCGTCACCAGTTTCTATCTGGCCTTGCCCTATCTGCAACCCGCTTGAACACTGAAGTTGTTCGTAAACGTTTGTAAGCATCCTGCACCGCCCACAGTCTTGATCCCTCAAGGTGAGATAATGCGGAAATAATCCAAAGGTTGTACGTGCTGACTCACAGCCGTTTGAACTGGGACATTACTGAGTTTTTGATTGTTGAATTATGGAGCTAACCCATCGGCCTCGCCGTTTACGCCGCACGGCTCAAATTCGTCGCTTGGTGCGCGAGCATACCCTAACCACAGGGGATTTGATCTATCCGGTCTTTGTCATGGAGGGGGAAGATCAGGTGCAGGAAGTCCCCTCAATGCCCGACTGCTATCGCTATACGCTGGATCGCCTGATTTTAGAGCTGAAGGAGGTCTATGCCTTGGGAATTGGGGCGATCGCGCTATTTCCCCTTGTGCCTGAGCACCTCAAGGACAATGCAGGTACTGAAAGCTACAATCCTGAGGGTCTTGTCCAGCGATCGGTACGTGCCATTAAGGCTGTCTTACCCGACCTGCTGATCTTTACCGATGTCGCCCTTGATCCCTACAGCAGCGAAGGCCACGATGGCATTGTCAAAGATGGCGAAATTCTCAATGACGAAACCGTAGAGGTGCTGGTGAAACAGGCAGTGAGTCAAGCGGCTGCCGGGGCTGATTTTGTTGCTCCGTCAGATATGATGGATGGCCGTGTCGGTGCCATTCGGGCGGGTCTAGATGCCGCAGGCTATACCCACGTGGGGATTCTCGCCTACTCTGCGAAATACGCCTCCGCCTACTATGGCCCTTTTCGCGATGCTTTAGATTCGGCACCGAAGTTTGGTGATAAAAAAACCTACCAAATGGATCCAGCCAATGTCCGCGAAGCAGTGCGGGAGGTCAGCTTGGATATTGAGGAGGGCGCCGATCTGGTGATGGTGAAACCTGCCCTTGCCTACATGGATGTCATTGCCCAACTCAAGCAGGTGAGCGATGTTCCCGTGGCCGCCTACAACGTTTCCGGAGAATACGCAATGGTGAAAGCCGCCGCCCGCAATGGCTGGATTGATGAGAAAAAAGTGGTGCTGGAAACCCTTCTTGGCTTTAAGCGGGCAGGTGCTGATGTCATTCTCACCTACCATGCCAAGCAGGTGGCGCAGTGGCTGCAAGAGGGATTGAATTAGGCGCTTGCTTCTCGTAGTTGACGGGTGGTCTGAATCCAACTGGCAATCATTTTGTCCACTCGCTCATCGAGCTTGGGATCCCTCAATTGCCCCTCGGGCGTGAAGGCTTGCCACGCCTGACCAATGGCCACCTGTTCTGGAATCACCCACGCATGTACCCAGCGCAAGATCACCCGCAGATCATTGAGGGCATTGCTGTTGGTTTGGCCACCGAGGACACTCATCATGGCGACCACTTTGCCGCTGAGGTGTTCAAAGCTGAGGAGATCAAGGGAGTTCTTGAGCACACCGCTAACGCTGCCGTGGTACTCCGGGGTCACCAGCAAAATACCATCGGCTTCCTTGACCTTGGTTTGAAAGATGGCGACATCGGGGTAGTCGGGGTAGCTCTCAGCACCGGTACAAAAGGGGAGCGTCATTTGCCGTAAATCCAGACGTTCAACGGTAACCCCTTGGGCGGCTGCTTTGGCAATGGCAACATCTAGGGCGCTTTGAGAGTAGGAGCCATCCCGCAGACTCCCTGCCCAACCAATGAATTTGAGCATAAACAAACTCGTAATGACTATGGCTTATTATACAAAATTGAGATTTGTTCAAACATCCTCCCTAAGAAGGAACCTCACTCAGGGAAATGGATCCACCCGTGGCCATTTGGGCAATGACGCGTTGTAACTGCGCTAGCGATCGCTCGGCCTCGGTGTAGCGATCCTTCCAGTGTTGAACAGCGGTTTCCTGCTCCCGTGCCTGCTGTGCCTGATGGAGAATTTGCTCTTGGAGTTCGGCAATTTGGGCTTCTAGGTGTTGTAGGCGTTCCTGTTGTTGACTAGTGCGCGCCTCCAGCTCTTGGTTGTAGTGCTGGGTGGTCATATATTGCAGGCGCTGTTGCTGATACTCCCGCTCCAGTTCTTGGAGCTTGGTTTGGGTTTTTAGGAGGGTTTTACTCAGTCCCTGAATAACATTGTTTTTGCTGACCTCTGATCCTTGCGCCTGTTGCAGCGCAGTGATGATCCGTTCTTGGGTTTCAATTAAATGGTTGGCTTGGGTGAGGCGACGGTTGAGATCATCCAGTTGGGTTTGGCGATCGCTCAATTCTGAGCGGGCTTGTTCAAGGCGAGTTTGCAGCAGCGCTTTTTCCTCTTGGACTTGGCGCAGTTGGGATTCAAGGAGTTGATATTCCTGTTCCCGTTGCCGCAGGAGGCGATGGCTATTCACCAATTTAGCCTCGAGGGCATCTTGAGCCTTGAGGAGCCGATCCACCTCCTGATGCAGGTGCTCAATTTCCGTTTGCGATTGCTGAAGAATCGTTTCCAAGGATTGGCGATGGTGGCTCATTTCGGCCAACTCGTGGGCACAGGTGGCTTGGGAGCGCAATTGTTCTTGGAGGGCAACGATTGCCTGTTGTTGAATCTGAGCCGTTTCTTCCGTACGAGCAAGTAAGTCTTCCAAAAAGGCCTGATTGCGCAGTTGCTGCTTCAGCTCGTTAATATAGTGTTCGCATTGGTCAATGGCCTGCTCTAAATAACGGATGCGCTCTTGGCTACTATCACTCCCTGCAACAGGAGTAGCCGCTAGGGAACCTTCAGCCAGCGGTTCAGAAGGCATCGGATTCCATGGAAAACTGAGTTGCTGGGGCAGCTGTGCTTCCATTGCAGCAGGGGTGAGAATCGTGCCACTCTTCCCTAGTTTAACGGTACAGGGAATTGTCCCTAAACCCGGCTCAAGACAAAAAGGCTCCCCTCATTGCCGCGGGCAATTCGCAAATCCTCATCAAGGTAAGTGATATCGAGCCAGCCCTGTTGATCATTGCTGTTGAGGGGGACATCTAGGGCAATCAGCGGCTGACGGCTGTGGAGTTGGGGAATGAACTGGGAGGGAGAATAGTAATTGAGCCACTGACGCAACCCAACAATGGAGCGTTCAAAGTACACCTGTACCCGCTGTTGGGTCAAGGGTTCAAACCGCGCCAAGACACTGATAATCCCCTCTAGGAAGGGCAAGCCGTAGAGTTCAGCGATATTGTAGATGCGCTGCTGCTGCGGACGAATGCACTGATAAATTTGCCCAAGCTTGACAATTGGGGAGCGATCTAGAGCAAGCAGCGCCTGACTACTGGTGTAGATGAGTCGCCAATCCCCGGCAAGTTTTTCGAGGGCATTGAGGGGATCGGGGGTGGGATTCATGGTTTCAAGGGAAGCGGCAAGGGCGGCCACCTGTTTGCGATCGCGCGGTGTGGCTAGAATGCCTCGATTCAGGCCAGCGATCGCCATCAGTAACTCTGTCTTTGCCACAGTTCACCCCTCCTAGTACAAGCAACTTTTTTGCCCCTATGGGTTGCGTCAAGACCCCCCTAATTCGAGAATGGGAAAAACCTCCCTCCCATTCAGGTTAGCGAAATGCGGATCGCGCTATTTACCGAGACCTTTCTTCCCAAGATTGATGGCATTGTGACCCGTTTGTGTCAAACCGTCCGACATCTGCAACGGAATGGCCATCAGGTGTTGGTGGTGGCTCCCGAGGGCGGGCTGGATTATTACGAAGGCGCGCAGATCTACGGTGTCTCCGGTTTTCCCCTCCCATTGTATCCTGAACTCAAACTCGCCCTGCCACGACCCGCCATTGGTCAAGCCCTAGAGGCCTTTGCACCCGATCTGATCCATGTGGCGAACCCAGCGGTCTTGGGGGTAGCGGGTCTGTACTATGCGCAGAAATTCCACTTGCCTTTGGTCGCTTCCTACCACACCCATTTGCCGCAATACCTGAAGTACTATGGCTTGGGGTTTCTTGAAGAGGTGCTCTGGTCGCTGCTGCGGTTGGCCCATAACCGTGCTCAACTCAACTTGTGTACCTCAACGGCAATGGTGGCAGAACTGAAAGCGCACGGCATTCGCCATCTGGATCTCTGGCAGCGGGGGGTAGATGTGGAGTTGTTTCATCCGCAGCGCCAAAGTCAAGAAATGCGCTCCTTTCTCAGCCAAGGGTATCCAGAAGCCCCCCTATTGCTCTACGTTGGCCGCCTCTCCGCGGAAAAGGAAATTGAGCAGATTAAGCCCATTCTGGAGCAGATTCCTCAGGCGCGACTGGCACTCGTGGGCAATGGTCCGCATCGGGAAGCCCTCGAACAGCACTTTGCGGGTACCCCCACGCATTTTGTGGGCTATCTGCGCGGTGAACGCTTGGCAGCAGCTTTTGCCTCGGCGGATGTCTTTGTCTTTCCCTCGCGCACGGAAACCCTTGGCTTGGTTCTTTTAGAAGCGATGGCCGCAGGCTGTCCTGTGGTGGCTGCCAACAGTGGGGGGATTCCGGATATTGTCACTGATGGGGTGAATGGGTTTTTGTTTGACCCAGCGGATTCTACAGGAGCGATTACGGCTTGTCAGCGCCTCTTTGACTCTCCGAGCGATCGCGAGACCCTACGCCAAAATGCCCGCCAAGAAGCTGAACGCTGGAGTTGGGCGGCGGCCACCCAGCAACTAGAGCAGTACTACCAGTCAGTTTTGCCAACCAAACATCAGGATACAGTTTTAACTTGCTAAATGCGGTAAATATTGCTGGCATAGCTAATTTCCTTTATAGGGGGCGATCACAGTCCCTAAGCCATGCAATACACTTGATGATCGCAAGTAAAGATTTCTAAAATTTATGCATATTATTCCTTGAAATTTATAGCTATTCCAATAAAAAATGAGATATCATCCAGCACAATACTTGCGAATCACCTCATCAATCGAACTGTTTGACCCTGCATACATCCGCGCTCGCTTCAGCGCACTGAAGTCGTGCTCAATCACATTCAAATCAGGAGAGTATTTCG
>NZ_JAVKVB010000010.1:0-40214 GCF_031460975.1 Thermosynechococcus sp. HY213
AGGAGACAACCCGCTCTCGTCAGTCCAAGCTATAGCTCATATTCTTGAGTAACATTCATGACGCTTTGAGTATAGCCTATCCCTCTTGAAAATATCTCACTCCCTTTCGAAATAGCTATATTAGTCGCGCCCGATTTTCGGTGCTAGCTCAATATATCCAGCAACAATCTGAGATTGAGTGACTGCTCCCTCCGGTCGCCCGCCGCCTCACCACTACCTAACTGCTTTGCGGTATAGACGGAGCACTGCGGCGAATTTTGGTAGATTTATATTTCTTAATACTTATAATTTCTTAACGTAAATTTACAATATTCCCAAGTGCCGATAACGTCATGGTTTCCGTGATCTAAATCACATCTAAAAGCCCTTTTACGTGGAATTACGCATGATCCCCAAGTTGCGAAGTTCATAGAATAATAACGTACAGTAAATCAATCCTTAACGAGCAGCTATATCCCCTGTTGATCCCCCACAAAATTTGCCCATGGGTGGAAGTGGACAGCGGGAAATTAATAGATGCTGACATAAGTAATTGGGGGAACACAACATGACAAAATTATTGCCCGTTACTGCCTACACAATTCGCCGTCTGTTGCGGCAATACCAAGGGCAGCTCAAATCCGTGGTGGTGGAAGGGGCTTGCTTAGTCGCTGATCCCGAAGCAGACTTGAATGCGGTGCTCGAGAGCCTTTATTTAGATGAGGAAGAAGTCTGCACCCAAGTGGCTGAAATTGAGAAGCTGATGATGACCCATCAACTCCTGTTGAAAGCAGGGGCAAAAGAGCAAGCAGCAGCCATCGAAGATCAAATCCTCTGGATTTTTGGCCTGAAGCGGATCAAGAATCAAGCCACCCAAGAAGCAGCCCCTGCAATGCCGATTATGATGGCCGTGGGCATTTAAGGCCCCGCAAAAATGGCTTCCTCCACCTCGGCACGGGGGCAGGAGTACTTAAAAGAGCGCTGAATCACACTGCCCTCAAGGCGATCGTGATAGACCACCTGTAGCTCCTCAATATCCAAGCAAATCCGAGCTGACCACTGGGGATACTCTAACTCCCAACAGTGGATATCCGTTTCGTCCCGCACACAGCCCTTTTGCTGTAGCCATGCTTCAATTTGCGGCAGGGCATGGTTGTAGAGGGGGGTTTGGGGATTAGGCAGAGTGTTCATCCAAGTTCTGAGATGCGACTGACAATTTGCAAGATCCATTCTTGCCCCTGTTGGGACAAACCGACAATTACCGCCAGAACCAGACAGCCGACAAACGTGACCCCCAAGATAAACAGAGCAAATAGCTCCCCCGGCGAGAGGGGGCGATCGTCGGGTGGCACGGCAGTAGAGCGAACAGACCCCTGAGAGCGAGAAGAGGCACCTATCCCCATCGTGCCTGACTGTTTTGACTGTGCCCGCAGGCGTAATTGCAAGTCATACCACTGCCGCTGCTCTGGATTGGTCAGCACTGCATAGGCCTCATTGAGGCGATGAAACTCCTCACGAGCGATCGCCACCGGCAACGTCGTCGTATCAGGATGGTAGAGCTTACTCTTTTCTCGATAGGCACGGCGAATCTCCGCCAACGAGGCCGTGGGTGCCACCTCGAGAATGTCGTAGTGGGTTCGCGACGGGGACAGATGTGCCATGGCAAGGCTTACTTGACCAGATCGAAGATCTTGAACATGGGCAGGTACATCGCCACCAGAATTGACCCTACCATACCCCCTAGCACCGCAATCATCAAGGGTTCCATCACACTTGTTAGGGACTTCACCGCCTGTTCCACTTCATCTTCATAGAAGTCGGCCACCTTCATCAGCATCTTATCCAGTTCCCCTGTCTCTTCGCCCACGTTAATCATCTGGGTCGCCAGCACTGGAAAGACCCGTTCCTGTTGCAGGGCAAGGCTGAGCATTCCTCCCTTCTGCACTTCCTGTGCCGCTCGGTCAATGGCATTGGAGATCACTTGGTTCCCCGCTGTGGCACTGACAATTTCAAGGGAACGCAAAATCGGTACCCCTGAACGGGACAGCGAACCAAATGTGCGGCAGAACCGTGCCACCGCTGTTTTTTCCACCAAATCACCAAAGAGGGGTAGCTTCAACAGCAAGCCATCAATCATCAGCCGGCCAGCCGGAGTCTTGTAATAAAAGCGAATCCCCAATACCAAGCCCACCACACAGATAATCAACAATGCCATATACTGCGGCGTGCGCAGGAATTCACTAAGCGCCACCATCATGGCGGTAAAGGGCGGCAATTCCCCCCCCAACTGTTTGAAAATACCCTCAAACACAGGGATCAGGAAAATCACCATCCCCAAGAAGATGCCCACCGCCAGCAGGCCCACCACCACGGGATAGGTCAGGGCGGACTTGATTTGGTTATTGAGGCGGGCTTGATCCTCCAGCAACTTCGAGAGACGGTTGAGCACCTCATCGAGCACCCCCCCCGTTTCCCCCGCTTGGATCATAGCCACAAACAGGTTATCAAAGGCCTCAGGATGGGGACGCATGGCATCAGCAAGGCTGCTCCCCTGTTGAATGTCATTGTTGACGGCCATGAGGATTTTTTTTAATTTCGGGTTGGTGCATTGATCTGCCAAAACACCAATCCCACGCACCAAGGCCACACCTGCATTCACCAGTGCCGCAAACTGCCGCGCAAAGATCGCTCGATCTTTCACCGTAATTTTGGAGAGGAAAGTGAGGTCGAGGTCGGACTTGAGGGTGAGTTTTTTGGCCTCCTTGACCTCTAGAACCTGTACCCCTTGCAATTGCAAGGCCATGCGTGCTTCCCGTGGTGTCGAAGCTCGCTCGCGGACGGTCTTGTATTTGCCTTGGGCATCCCGGATCCGCACTTCATAGGTTGCCATGACTCAATACCCCTTCTTTTTATCAATAATTGCTAACTAGCGTGCTGCTGCCGCAGGTGTACCCGTACCAATCAGACGTTGCAACTCGTCCTGACGCGAGGACTTGGCCATTGCTGCTTCATAGGTGATGATGCCCGCACGATAATAATCGGCCAAGACTTTTTCAAGGGTCTGCATCCCCAGCTTGCCGCCCGTTTGAATTGCCGAATAAATCTGCGAGGTCTTGCCTTCGCGAATCAGGTTGGAGATAGCAGGGGTCACCACCATGATCTCTTGTGCCATAATCCGCCCAAATTCACCGGGCTTGGGATTTTTCTTAGGAACCAGCGTTTGGCTAAAGACCGCCACTAACGAGTTGGACAACTGGACGCGAATTTGCTGCTGCTGCTCTGGCGGGAACACATCCACCATACGGTCAACGGTTTGGGCAGCTGAACTGGTGTGCAAGGTACCAAAGACCAAGTGACCGGTTTCTGCCGCTGAGATGGCAAGCTGAATTGTTTCCAAGTCCCGCATCTCACCCACAAGGATAATATCGGGGTCTTCCCGCAGCGCTGCCCGCAGAGCATTGGCAAAGCTCTTGGTATCTTCCCCCACCTGCCGTTGGTGGATCAGGCTCTTGATGGGTTCATAGACAAACTCAATGGGGTCTTCAATCGTCAGGATATGCTCAGCGCGGGTTTTGTTGATCAAGTCAATCATTGCCGCCAAGGTTGTGGTTTTCCCTGATCCTGTCGGCCCAGTCACCAGAATCAAGCCCCGTGGCCGCTCACTCATTTCGCGGACAACATTGGGCAATCCCAACTGCTCAAACGTGGGAATTTTGGAACTGAGTGCTCGCAAGCAAGCAGCATAGGTTCCCCGGTCTTTATACACATTGACGCGGAACCGGGCGAGGCCACGTACACCATAGGAGCAGTCCAACTCCCAGTTTTGCTCTAGGTGCTTGCGTTGGGTATTGTTGAGCATGCTGAAAATCAGGCGCTGGCATTGCTCTGGGGTGAGGGGTTCGTAGTCGGTCGGGGTTAATTTGCCGCTAATGCGAATGTAGGGGGGTAAGCCAGCGGAGATATGCAAATCGGAGCCACCATTGGCCACCACTTGCTCCATTAGGTCTTCAATCATTAGCTCCATAGGGTGTTCCTCGTCTAAGCAGTTTGGTCAACAACACGAAAGTTCATCACTGACATTAATAATCTTGTTAATCCACAAAGCGGGGTGTCATGCAATAGGGGCATTCTAACCATTCGGGCTGCGCCTCGGCACCGCAGGTACGGCAGGTTAAAGAACTCTTACGTTTGGCCTTGAGTTCTGCCTCTAGTCCAGTGTCCGTAAAGGTGACGCGCTCCACTTCTTCGAGGGTGGTGAGTCCTTCCTTGACTAACCCCAAGCTATAGGCAAGCAGGGTTTTCATGCCCTCTTCGACGGCCGCCTCCTTGATTTGCTCGGTGGGGGCACCTTCGGTAATCAGCCGTTGCAGTCGCTCGGTGATCCGCATAATTTCGTAGACGCCGACCCGTCCTTTGTAGCCCAAACCACCACATTTACTGCAAATGGGTTGGCCAGTTGCCTTAGCCGCTTGAATTTGCTCGGGTGTCAGTTTATTGGCTTTGTAGAGGGTGAGGTTGACATCCTTGGAGGCAGACAAGCCAAAGCGCGCCAGTTCCTCACGGGTGGGTGTATAGGGAATCCGACACTCACTGCATACCCGCCGCATCAGCCGTTGGGCAACAACCCCAATGAGGGAGGCGGAAACCATAAAGGGTTCAATGCCCATTTCCGAGAGGCGGGCAATTGCACTGGGGGCATCGTTAGTGTGCAGGGTTGTCAAGACCAAGTGCCCCGTCAAAGCCGCTTCAATGGCGGTTTTTGCGGTTTCTTTGTCACGGGTTTCCCCCACCAGAATTACATCGGGGTCTTGGCGGAGAAAGGCTCGCAAAATTGAGGCAAAGTCCATGCCTTTTTCGCGAATAACCTGTACCTGCGTTAGGCCGGGGAGCGTGTATTCAATCGGGTCTTCCGCTGTACTGATGTTGACACCGGGACTATTACATTCAGCCAGCGCAGAGTAAAGCGTGGTGGTTTTCCCTGAACCAGTGGGACCTGTAACGAGGATGAGGCCAAAGGGGCGCTTGGTCATCTCCCGCACAATAGCAAGGCTCTCAGGGTCAGTAATCAGCTTGTCGAGACCGAGTTGGGTGGCGGAGTTATCGAGAATCCGCAGTACGACTTTTTCGCCCCAGCGGCTGGGGAGGGTATTCACTCGGAAGTCCACCCGTCGCCCTTGGAACATTTTGCGGATACGACCATCTTGGGGGGCACGCCGCTCAGCAATATCAAGGTCAGCCAAGATTTTGAAGCGGGAAACGACGGCTGGCACGATTTTCTTCGGCAGTGGATCAAAGGCTTGGTGAAGCACCCCATCTTTGCGGAAACGAATCCGCAGGTATTCCTCTTGAGGTTCGATGTGAATGTCGGAAACGCCTTCGGTGAGGGCTTTGGCCAAAATTTTGTTGACAAGGGCAATAATCGGCGCATCTTCTGCACCTTTCAGCGCCTCAGCAAGGTCAACCTCCTGCTCCCCTTCCAGCTCTTCGAGGCTGCCCATGGCTTCGATGTCTTCTTCGATGTTGATGTCACCGATCGCAGCCGGGGCATTTTTGCTAGCGGTGGTTTCAGCTACCTGTTTATTGAGAATCGGGTCAATGAGGCGTTGGTAATCCTCTAGGGTGATCACCATTCGCTTGAGGGTGAGGTTGTGGGCGCGGAGTAAGCGGGTGAGGTTGTCAATGGCTTGGAGGTTATCTGGATCCACCATCGCCACGAGCAGATAGGGGGGATCAGCGTCGAGGTGCTTGGCAATGGGGATGACTTGGTAGGTGCGGCAGGTGTCAATCGGTACAATCGTGTTGATCAGTTCCTCGATTTGCTCGGTGGGGAAACGATTGAGTTCGGGATCGAGGCAATCAACCCCGTAGATCACTTTGAGTTCAAAAAGCTGTTGCTTGTGGTACTGGCGTAACACATCGGGGGGCATGGTGGTGCCCGTAATCTCCTGCAACACGGTTACGAGGGACTTGCCCGTTTTGCGGGCGGTGTTCATGGCTTCCCGCACCTGATCGATACTGGCGTAACCGGAGGCAACAATGGCTCGTTCTGTGGGGCTAGCGGCTCTGCCGCGCACGGTAAGTGCTTTCCGAGAAGAAGATGACGATGTGTTGACCATAGGGCGCGTTAGGGTCTGGATGGCTTGCCTACTATAGTAGCAACAACCTTCCCAGAGATTTCATGGGTATTTTCACGGTTTATGTTTATTGACATTTTTGTTGACAATTCTTGCTATAGACGCTTTGTAACCGCGATCGCGCTCTTTTGCATAGGCTGAAAATTATTTACAATCCTGCGGCACATTAGAAACTATTAGTTATCTGTTCTCCCTGTTAGCGCGTCCTCTTGATTCCGCCATCATCCTGTGGAGGTTTGCCCTATGCGTGTCAAAGACTTGATTTTGCCTGTGCTGGTGGTTGGTTTGGTCTTTGTTGGTTTTGGCGATCGCTTTTTGCCGGCACCTTTGAGTACGGCCAGTGCCAGTACCCGCGAGCAACTGAATGACTTTCTTAAGGGCATGTTTACGGGGTTTTCTGTCTATAACCGCTACCATAAGACGGAGGAGATGATTCGCCAAGCGGAAGGGAAGTAAATGCGCCGCTTTTTGCTCTTTTTACTCTGGATGATCAGCAGCGGGGCGATCGCCCTCTTTTCGGTACAGAATGCAAAAGCGGTGTCGCTGCGATTTTTGTTTTGGCAATCCATTGAGATGCCCCTTGGCTTGCTCTTGATCTTTGTGGCTGCGATCGCCCTCTGGGTGCCCTATTTAGCCCGTCCACTGCGGCGATGAAGTGGCCACACGCGCTGCTCATTCTACTTGTGATTGTTTTGTGCTTGATGGGGCAACCAAGAATTGCGGCCATTCCAGCCTCACCCCTCACCCTAGAAGTCAATCCAGCCGATCCACAAGCCAGCGATGCCGTAACCCCTTTCCGTACGATTGCTGCTGCTTTGGCGTGGGCACAGGCGCACGATCGCCCCAGCGACATTTACATTCATGGCGGCATTTATCGGGAGGCATTGGGAACGATTCATCATCGGCAGATGCCCCTGCGACTGGTGGCTCAGGCGGGCGAACGCGTGATTGTGCGGGGCAGTCAACAATGGTCAGATTGGCAAGAAGTCTCCAGCACCCCTAGGTTCACCATTTACCGTCACCCTTGGACACTGGCTTGGGGCTTTTCGGGTAACCCGTGGACAAACTATGGCATTGAGTTACCCCTCGTAGCGCAGCGGGGCGAACTGGTGTGGTGGCGGGATACTCCCCTGCGGCAGCGACTTTCATTTAGGGAATTGCAGGGGGATGATTTCTACGTGGATGATACGGAGCAACAACTGTATGTGGCTCTGTCTGTGGGCATCTCACCCAGTGAATTGGAAGTAGCCGTTCACCGTGAGGCCTTACGCATCTTAGACAGTGGTTTTATCAGTTTGGTGGGCCTACGCTTTGAGCACTATGGCGGCACATTTAGCCAAGCGGTGCGCATTGAACGCAGC
This sequence comes from Thermosynechococcus sp. HY213, assembly GCF_031460975.1. Lineage (NCBI taxonomy): Bacteria > Bacillati > Cyanobacteriota > Cyanophyceae > Acaryochloridales > Thermosynechococcaceae > Thermosynechococcus > Thermosynechococcus sp. HY213. The sequence goes on from NZ_JAVKVB010000010.1 coordinate 7,475, forward strand.
CATGACATTGAGGTTAAAGACTGTACTTTTTGGGGCAATAATTGGGGCGGCCTCGAAAGTCATCAGAGCGATCGCCTGCGGGTGGAACGAACACAGTTTCTGCAAAATGGCTGGCGGGGCATGGCGGGGGTTCATTTGCGGGACTTCACAGTGCAGCAGGTGCTCGTTCAAGGGAATAATTGGCGGGGGGCATGGGCAGGCTTTTACGATTGGGATGCGGGGGATAAGTACTTTCATTTGCGCCGCGCCGTCTTCGATCGCTACCGCGCGATTGAGAATCAAGCGGCCGGTCTGTGGCTTGATACTGATAATCAAAACGTTGAGATTCGGCGATCGCAATTTCTCGGCAATGCCGTTGTCGGTCTTTTCCTCGAGGCGAGCACAGGTCCAGTGACCATTGAAGATTCCTTAATTGCCTATAACTACAGCATTGCCCCGAACTATCTACAAACCCCCGGCATTTTTGGCTGGGCGGCTGCCCATGTTACCCTGCGCCACAACTGGATTTGGGAAAACCAAGGGGCACAAATTGGCGTCCGCGATCCTTCGCCTCGAACCATCACCCTACCCGAAACGGGTGAGGAAGTCACGATGACCTCTCAAGATTGGTACCTAGAGGGGAATTGGATTGGTAGCCGCCAAGAGCAACTCCTGACCACCCTCAAGGGGGAACCCTTCTTGCAAACGCTGAAATTGCAGGATAACCACTGGTGGAGTGAAGCGGCCTATCCCTTTCGCCTAGAGGGGGAAAATCTCACTTGGTCGCAGTGGCAGGAGCAATACGGCAATGCCAGCGATCGCTGGCTCATCCCCTAGAGGCGATCGCGTAACTGATTGACCATCGCTTGAGCCGAGGCCTCATCGACAAACATCCCCAGTTGAATCTTGGTTTGGTCGCCGTTGCCCACCAAAAAGGCATCGGGCACCACAGCTTGGACTTTTTCTAAGTCCGCAGGTTCCTTGTAGGGAGCCAGCACATAGTAGCGACCATTGGGCATTTTTTCCACAAAAAGCTGCGTCGTATGTTCAGGTTCAGCCGGGGTTGGGCTGGCCGTAGGGGTGGGTGAGGCACTGGTTGATGGACTCGCCGCAGGTTCCAATTGGGCAAGGGTGCTGCGATTGACATCGGGAAATTCCCGCGCAGTCATATCAGGGCCGACGGGGGGCGTGGGTGATGCTGCTGTTGGCGTTGCAGGTGATTCAGTGGCAACGGGGGCAGGTCGGCGGTTGAACCACCAGAGGGCTGCGCCACTAAAGCCGGCCAGAATGCCAACCACAATTAACCAGCGTTGCACCAGATGTTGACTATTGCTTTCACGCCGTTGGAACCAAGGCCGCTGTTGGTTTTTTCGGGCTTGCTTGAGCAGCTCGCGGGTAGAGGCAAAGGGGCGCTTTGTTCGGGTTGGCGTTTGCGGGGCAGGGGGATCGCTGGCATAGGACTGGGGCAAGAGTTCTGCTAAATCTATGGGATCAAACTCGAAAAATGGATCAGCCAGTTCTTCATTGGTGCGTTCATCGGTGGCTGCTGCTGTCTCAGGGGTGGGGGTCAAAGAATTGACAACGGGAGGAACGGTTTGGGAAGCTGTTTCTGCGGCAGCAGGGGTGACACTCGGTTCTGGGGAAGTTGCAGACTCGAGAACCGGCGGCGCTGCAAAGGGGGAATGGGCTTGTACCATGCGATGGCAGCGATATTGAGTGAGTTCTGCCTCTAAACTAAGGTTGAGGGAAGCCAAAGCCGCTTGCAAACGTTGGCGATCGACGGTGGCAGAGGTCATAGCAATCGCTCCGAAAACAGTGCCCTACAGTCCCTTCACTTAACGCACCACCCCGATGGATTATGCAGCACCCTGTGCAGGTTCCCAACAATGGCACAAGCACCCCTATTGAGCATTTGCATTCCGGCCTATAACCGTCCCCAAGGATTGGCACAAGCGGTTCGCTCAGTTGTCGCAGCCTTGCCCCCTGAGAGCCACGATCCGGTGGAAGTCATTATTATCGATGATTCTGCCACCCCCACAGCAGTAGAGGATTTACTGGCTGGATGGTCAGGCCGCTGGCACTACCAGCACAATGGGCAACGCTTAGGAATGGTGGCCAATTGGAATGCCAGTTTAGCGCAGGCCGCTGGGGAGTTTATCCTGCTGTTGCACGATGATGATTACCTGTTGCCCCAAGGGATCACAACGATTCTGGAAACCCTCATCCAATATGGTAGCCAGTTTGATGTCTTTCTCTTTGGCGTGGATTTGGTGGATTCGCATCAACGCTGTTTGCGACGGCAGATACCCCGGCAGCAAACATGGCTCTCCCCAGCTCAAGCCCTTAGGCAATTGCTGCGTCATTCCTCGTTTGTGCGATTTCCCGCCTTGATCTGGCGGCGATCGCTCCTCGACGAGGTGGGCTATTTTGATCCCGCCTACGGCGAAGCCACAGACCTCTACCAATGGCTACGCTTCTTTGCCCAGAAGGGGGTTTACACGGTTCCCCGCGCCACTGCTGCCTACACGATCCACGATCAAGCCCTGACAATGGGAATGTTTCAAGCCCAGACCTTGGCTACCCTAGGGAATATTTTTGCCGCCGCTGCGAATTTATCGATTCTCTCACCAGCGGAACTGCGGCAGTGCCAGTGTGACTTTTTTCACCAGTTTATCTTGGCGGGAACGTGGCGATTTTTGCGGCGACGGCAGTGGCAACGGGCAGAGGCAGTGTACCAGCTGTTTGATCTACCAGAGGTGATTGCATTGGGGCGATCGCGCCGCTGGCAAGGCTGGCGTTGGCTCTTTGGGGCTTGGCTTTGGCTACTGCGACGGGTTAACTAACTGCCCACCGCACATAGGGCAGCCGCGCTGCAACGTCGTGAATTTTGTCCTGATTGGCCAACAGTTGACCACAGGCATCCCATTGACCCGAAAGGAGCATTTGCCGCGTACTTTCCGCCATGGTTAAGGGAATCACTTGATCGCCTGCTGTCAAGGTCAGCGCCTGTAAGTCTAGGGTCAGTTCCGTAGTGGGCTGATCTTCTAAGAGAGTTTGCAGTGCTTGTACCTGTTCTGGAGCTGCCGTCAGACAGGGAACCCCCATTGCCAAGCAGTTTCCGGCAAAGATCTCGGCAAAGCTTTCGCTGACAATTGCTTGAATTCCCCAACGGGCGATCGCTTGGGGGGCGTGTTCGCGGCTAGAGCCACAGCCAAAATTGGCATTCACCACCAGAATCCGTGCCCCTTGGTACTGAGGCAGGTCAAAAGGGTGTTGCCCCGACTGGCGATCGTCAGCAAAAACGTGTTCCCCAAGGCCATCAAAAGTGACACAGCGGAGAAACCGTGCGGGAATAATGCGATCCGTATCGATATCGTTGCCCCGCAGAGGAAGGCCACGACCGGTAATGCGTTCAATCTTGCTCATAGGTCTATCTTACTGGATTGCGCAGCCTGCCAGTGCATTTTGGGGGGAATTGCCCTGAAGCAGGTTACTCAACAGTAGGGTCGGCGGTTGCGCATGGGGCCAAGCAAAGGCATGGCGAAAAGCGGCTTCCTGACAGGCTTGTAACTCCTTGAAGTTGAGGATGTCGTGGGTGAGCAAGTTTTCGTACTCAAAGGGCAGCCGCACGTTGTGCAGACCCGCGTTGTCAGTACAGATGGCCACGTCCACCCCCGCTTCAAAACAGCGTTCAAAGACGAGGCGTAATTGCGCGTAGCTCTCAAGGGTACCCGTTTGAAAATAGGTGGTGGGGCACACTTCGAGGCATTGACCAGCTGCCGCCACTTCCTTGAGCAGCTCTGGATAGCGCAGGGGAATTTGAATGCCATGACCAATGCGTTGCAGGTAGGGTAGCAATTCGGGATAGCAGCCATTCACCGTTTCGTAGAGGTGGCCAGTGGTTTTAAGACCGCGATCGCGGGCATAGGCATAGAGTTCAATAAATTCCGCCATGCGATCGCCATAGACGCTATCGCCCCCGGCCAAGTCAATGCCACAGACAAACTGCGGAAAACTCGCCGCCAGATCAACAATGGCACGGTTCACCGCATAGGGTAGCCGCGTGTGCATACAGAGAATTTGGCTCGTGACAATCGGGTATTCTGGTACTTGGCAAGCCAGACCCACCGTTTTAACAATGTCGGCCATCTGCTCAATGCGATCGCTCTGGGATCGCTGCGGATCCGTGCGCAGATAGGGGGTATAGCGCAGCTCTAGATAGGCCAAGTTTTCAAAAATATAGGCGCCGCGAATCAAGCGAAAGATGAAATAGGGCAAAGTTTGCGGCGTTTGCACACTCTCCACTAGGGTGTGGAGTTCGAGGTATTCTTCAAGGGATTGGCGGGGGCGCGTATAAAAGGTTTCAAATTCCTCATAGTCAGGAAAGCGATCTGCAAGGGCGCGATCGTTCCGCTGAAAATACCGCCAAAGAATACGCGGTACAACTGAGCCACCCAAATGCCGATGTAGTTCTGCGTACAGTGCCATACGTGCTCCTTGAACTGGCCAAAACGCAATCAATACCTAAGCTGCCCCGAGGGGTCAATGCCCGCACCTCAGCCATCGAAAACAGAACGAAAACAGTGATGAACGAAGGATTAAATTGTTCTAATGTTAACAAATTTTACAAAGGTGGCGCAGGAACCAATGGGCGCAAACGCTAGGATCATTTCGATCTCCAATTGGTTGGGTATCGCGAATGTGGCCTTTTCGGCGGCGAGGACGGCTTCCCCATTCTCTCTCTAGCGGCAATGTAGTCACGATTGCTTTGCAGCTGTACCGTCATCAGGGCAATCGCTACTTTCTTTTGAGCCTTTTTGCCCATGCGTGGTTTTTTCTGCTCACCATTGCCGCCGTGCTGATCGTGGCCGTAGCACTGATTGTTGGGGGGATTCTTGCTGGGGCGATGGATAATGTTGCCCCCTTTCTCTGGCTCACAGGCATTAGTGTCCTCGTGGCTTTGCCCTTTTATCTCTTTGGTTGGACACGGCTAATGGCCAGTGGTGCGCTGCTTTCTCGCCGTATTTACGCTGTCCTGACGGCCCTTGAGGAATCAGAATCGGCAGCCCGCAGCTTTATTTTTCCCAAGATGCTGAATTATTTGTTGGCCACTCTGATGGTCGGTGTCATTTTGCTCTTGGTGTATGGGGTCTTGGGGGCGATCGGCTACTTAATTTATTTGGTGGCATCCCCCTTAGTGCAATTCCTCGAGCAGAATATCCAAACGGAACCCGCAAGAAGTCTCTTCTTTTTAACTTTTCTGCTCAGTATCCTGTTGCTAGTGCTCCTTGCGCTGTTGGTGATTAGCTACTTTATGGCGCGGCTCTCCCTTGTTGATGTGGTCTTAGCCCTTGAACCCGACTGTACGCCCCTCAAATCCGTTCGGCGCAGTTGGCAACTGACGCAGGGACAGGCATGGCATACCCTAACGGTATTTTTTGTTGCTTCCCTTGCAACGATTCCCGCCAATCTCCTTGGCAGTATTATCAACAGCGTGGTGATTCTTCCCGTTGCTGGCCTCTTTGTAGGGGTTTTGCTCCTGCCCCTCTGGCAAGGGATCAAGGCAGTTCTGTATTGGGATCTGCGAGTCCGCAATGAAGGAGCAGCGTTTCAAGTCCGCCCTGAAGCAGTGAATCCCCTGCGCTGGTTGCGGCGGGTCACACTACGCACACCGGAAAGCATCGAGTTGGACTTTGCCCTAGCAGGAATTGGCAGCCGCGTTTTGGCTTGGCTGATTGATCAGGTGATTCTCTACACGGCACTTGTGCTTTTTTCGCTGGCGGCAGGGTACATCTACTTCTATGCCCTTTACCCGTGGCTGATTGAGGTGCTACCCGCTAGTGGCCAAAGTATTGAGGCTTGGAGTTTGGGCATTTACCTATTGGTGATGTTTGCCTTCTACAACGGCTATTACATCTTCTTTGAAACCTACTGGCAGGGACAAACCCCCGGCAAGCGCTATGCAGAAATTCGCGTTGTTCAAGATAATGGCCGCCCCATTGGTCTGCGGGAAGCGACCCTGCGCAGTCTGCTGCAACCCATTGATTTTGCTTTTTTTGGTATAGGGGCACTCCTAGTGGCGTTATCTCGATCAGAAAAACGTTTGGGAGATAGGGTGGCGGGTACCCTTGTGATTCAAGATGAACAGGCGACGCGGTTGGCACCTAAAGCTACAACCGGTCAGCAACCACAGGCGGCTTGGGTGCAGGAGTTGCGATCGCTCGCCCATTGGGAACAGATGACTCCCGAACACTATCTCCTAGTACGCAATTACCTCAACAATCGCGATCGCCTGAGTCCTGTCGGTCGTTATCAAGCGGCTCAAGAGCTGCGCCAGCAATTAGAACCCCTGTTGCTGCCCACCTATCCCGCCAACTGGCCTGCCCTCAGTGCCGAGGACTTCCTAGAAGGTCTATACATAGCCTATCGTCAACAATACCAGTCATCCCCCTAGTGTGAGGCCGTTATGCGTTTGCTGCTGACCCTTGGTTGTAGTCTGACCCTTTTGGGCGCTTTTCCCCTGCTCATAGGTCGGGCGAGTGAAGTGACGATTCAGGCTGCTGCCCCTATCCCCCAACGCTATCAACTCCTAGGCTTATCCTTTGAAACACCCCTACAATTTTCGCCACCCACTTCTTTTGGTGAAAATGGCGTTGCTGTGGTCTATCCCGCCAATGCCGTACCGGGGGAGCACGAGTTAATGGTGAGCCTGATTAGCCTACCCAAAACAAGCGAGGTACTGGGGGGACTTTCCGATCAGGAGTTGCGCAGTTGGCTACGGTTTACCCAAGTGGGGGGTCCTCTCTCAGCAGCCCCCGCACGCATTGAGCGGCGAATTTTGGGACGGCGAGTCCGTGGTGAACTGTTTTATTATCCAACCCCCCGACCGATTCACCAAGAGTTATATTTGATGCATCTCCAAGGGGGGCAGCGGCTGGCTATTCTCTTTGAAGCCGAAGATCGGGTGCCCTTACCCGTGGTGGAGCAGGTCTTTAACCACGTGGCAGCATCATTGCAGGAATTACCCCCGCGATCGCGAGAATGGAAACGTAGTTTTGAATGGTGGAAAAACCGTTAGATCTTTGAGGGGCAATAGCTATGCACCATGCTCCCCCCGTGTATCTACCCAAAACCCTTCAGTTCACTGAAGAGCAATTCGCAGAGATTATCAAAGCCAATCCTAATCTACGGTTTGAATTAACTGCTGCGGGAGAATTGGTTGTTATGCCCCCTACAGGCGGCGAAACGGGTCGCTACAATGCCGCCCTCACGGCTGACATTAGTCTTTGGAATCGCCAAACTCAACTAGGTGAGGTCTTTGACTCCTCAACGGGATTTCGCCTGCCCAATGGCGCCATTCGCTCACCCGATGTTGCATGGATTACCAAGGAACATTGGCAGCGCCTAACCCCAGAGGAACGTCAAGGCTTTGTGCCTCTTTGCCCCGATTTTGTGATTGAACTCGCATCTGCTAGTGATGACTTGTCCCATTTAAGGGCAAAAATGCAGGAATACATGGACAATGGTTGCCGCCTTGGCTGGTTGATTGTCCCCCAGCAACAAATGGCAGAAATTTATCGCCCCCAGCAAACACCAGAGAGCGTGTCTCTGCCAACAACGCTTTCAGGAGAGGAAATTCTTCCTGACTTTTGCCTTGCATTTTCTCCCTAAGGCCAATGGATAAACCAGTGGAATCTTCGCACTGGAGATATCAATCATGGAACAGACCGTTGCCTGCGCTGAAACGGAAACACTGCGCGTTAGCTCTCTGCGTGCTTTTGCCTACTGTCGGCGGCTATTTTATCTCGAAGAAGTTGAGGAGCTTTATACCCAAAATGAATCCGTCTTTGCGGGGCGGCGGCTCCACGCTGAGCTACAAAAACTAGAACGGGAAGACTGGCAGGAATTTAATCTGGAAAGTGTAGCCCTTGGCTTACGAGGGCGGGTTGATGCACTGCGTACCTTGGAGGGGCATTTGATTCCCTACGAGCACAAAATTGGCCGTTCTTATCGCGATCGCCAGCAGCAGCCCCAAGCTTGGCACAGCGACAGGGTACAAATTCTGGCCTATGCCTGTTTACTAGAAACCGTTCTCGGCGTCACTGTCCCCGAAGGCCGCATTCACTATCACCGCGATAACATCACTGTACGGGTTCCTGTAGATGAGGCAGGCCGCCAACTGGTGCGGGACACAATCGAGCAAGCGCGTCAACTGCGTGCTTCCCTAGAACGTCCCCCTGTCTGTAGCAATGAAAAACTCTGTCTCAACTGCTCCTTGGCACCTGTTTGCCTGCCTGAAGAAGCCCGCCTCGCCCGAGATCCTGAGCATTTACCCCTGCGGTTATTTCCGCGAGATGACGAGCGTGAGATTATCCATGTCACGGCTGGCAAATCGGTAATCAGGCGAGCTGGCGAGCAGCTACGGATTGCCATTGACGATGAACCTGAGCAAAAGCTGCCCATTCAGCAGGTGGGTCAAGTTGTTATCCACAAATTTGCCCAAATTACCACCCCAGCCATTCATCTCTGTGCCTATGAGGATGTCGGTGTTCACTTCATCAGCAGTGGTGGGCGCTATATCGGCAGCATTGACAACCGCAAGGGCAGTATTCAACGGCGTATTCGTCAATATCAAGCCCTGACGAACCCAGACCAATGTTTACGTCTTGCCCAGTTACTGGTGAATTGTCGCGGACAAAGTCAGCGTCGCCTGTTACTCCGAGGACAGCGGAATCGCCAAGATGCTCTGCCTGCATTGCAAGAGACCACTACGCAAATGGATCGGCTCATTAGCAGCATCTCCCACGCCAATTCCCGAGAGGCTCTACGCGGCATTGAAGGCAATCTCGCTGCCCTGTATTTTTCGGGATTGCCCTATCTTCTAGGGGATCAAGTCCCGAAGGAGCTGCGCTTCAACGGTCGCAATCGCCGCCCCCCGAAAGATCGTTTTAATGCGCTGCTCAGTTTTGGCTATGGCATGCTGCTCAAAGACGTAATGAATGCCATTCTTACGGTTGGTCTTGAACCCGCCTTTGGCTTCTATCATCAGCCGCGTACCCAAGCACCACCCCTTGCGTTGGACTTGATGGAAATTTTCCGCGTCCCCCTTGTGGATATGGTCGTTATTGGTTCGATTAACCGTATGCAGTGGAACCTTGACCAATGCTTTGAGGTACGCCGAGATCACGTATGGCTGAGTGACTATGGGCGCCGCAAGTTCATTGAACTCTATGAAGCCCGCAAAGGTGAAACGTGGAAGCACCCAGTAACCAACTACTCGCTCACTTATCGGCGACTCTTGGAGCTGGAAGTGCGTTTGCTTGAAAAGGAATGGTGTGGGGAAGCAGGTCTATTTGGCAAACTCATTTTGCGTTGACCTATGGGTGAATCCAAAAATTGGTACCTCATCTGCTACGACATCCGCGACCCCAAGCGCTGGCGACAGGCTTATAAGCAGTTAGAGGGCTATGGTGAACGATTACAGTTCTCGATTTTTCGCTGTCGTCTCACGCCACGGGAGCGGGAAAAGCTGCGCTGGCAACTGGAAAAAATCCTCACCAAGGAAGACAGTCTCCTAATCGTAGGATTGTGCAGCCAATGCGTTGAGCGGGTATGCGCTTGCAACCGAGCGGGGACATGGCCAATGTCGGAGCAGAACTTCAAAATCTTTTAGCATGCAAGCACCTCTGGACTCAAATATTCTCCGAACGCACTGATATTCAAATACAGCCCCTTGACTAGGTTTGAGAGTTTTTGTTAGATTTAGAGGTGCTTGAAAATCTCTGAACCTATTCCCCAGAGCGGGATCGACAACTGAATACTGACCGAGGCTAAAAATTTTACAGTCACAAAAAAACGAAGTGCCTGAGGTGCTTGAAAAGTGACTGTGCTAAGCTAGTCATAGAGGCATTTCTAGGGCGCCGCTGTGCCTCTACCTTTGATGCCGTAAGGCGTTGAGCACCTGGTGGGTGTTGGCTCGGTGCTTGCGAGACCACGTGCCTCTACCTTTGATGCCGTAAGGCGTTGAGCACATCGCGTCTGTCTTAAACTGGGTGGCGATCGCTTGTGCCTCTACCTTTGATGCCGTAAGGCGTTGAGCACTACTCTACTCTAGGATATTCTGATCCTTCTGTGAGTGCCTCTACCTTTGATGCCGTAAGGCGTTGAGCACAACAACTAACTGAGCAATTGCTTGATTAGGTTGCACTTGTGCCTCTACCTTTGATGCCGTAAGGCGTTGAGCACAGAAGGCAATAGGGCAGGGCAGGGCAGGGCAGGGGGTGCCTCTACCTTTGATGCCGTAAGGCGTTGAGCACTCTCTTGACTCCCAAAGCAATCGTTTTGGCTGAGTTGTGCCTCTACCTTTGATGCCGTAAGGCGTTGAGCACCTCTCTATTATAAGGTAACGAGAAGGCAAGCGAGTGCCTCTACCTTTGATGCCGTAAGGCGTTGAGCACTTTAACCCTAAAGAACTTGTAGCTCAACGTGGTAAGGTGCCTCTACCTTTGATGCCGTAAGGCGTTGAGCACGTACTCTAAGCCACCTGCAACAGTGAAATTAAAATGTGCCTCTACCTTTGATGCCGTAAGGCGTTGAGCACTCTTGCAAAAATGGGTTGCTTTTTCTAAGCCCCAAGTGCCTCTACCTTTGATGCCGTAAGGCGTTGAGCACGCCACAGCCACAGCTATAGGGACAGGGACAGGGGGCAGTGCCTCTACCTTTGATGCCGTAAGGCGTTGAGCACAGTAAATATGTCATCCTTAATGTCTTTCGTGTAAGTGCCTCTACCTTTGATGCCGTAAGGCGTTGAGCACGTTCAGACTCTTCTTTATACAAACGGGAGGTTACAGTGCCTCTACCTTTGATGCCGTAAGGCGTTGAGCACTTTTTATAGCCTACAGTGAATCTGAGGCTGATCGGATGTGCCTCTACCTTTGATGCCGTAAGGCGTTGAGCACTCCCTTGCTCCCTTGTCCCTTGCTCCCTTGTCCCTGTGCCTCTACCTTTGATGCCGTAAGGCGTTGAGCACGAGTTTAAGGAATCCATTAACTATGAATAACCAAGGTGCCTCTACCTTTGATGCCGTAAGGCGTTGAGCACTTTGTCCAAGTTTTGGAGTGTGTTGTGGCGACTAGGTGCCTCTACCTTTGATGCCGTAAGGCGTTGAGCACGTGTGCCATACAAAAATAACCAACCAATTGAATTCAGTGCCTCTACCTTTGATGCCGTAAGGCGTTGAGCACCAACCGCTGCCCAATAACAATCTGTACAGCGTTACTAGTGCCTCTACCTTTGATGCCGTAAGGCGTTGAGCACGTTTAACCAAGCCGCAGCGAGACGTAATTTTGTGGATGGTGCCTCTACCTTTGATGCCGTAAGGCGTTGAGCACTATTCCACCACGTATGGGTAAGTCTCAAATTTGCAGGTGCCTCTACCTTTGATGCCGTAAGGCGTTGAGCACGGAATGGGTAAATAAATGTCCCGCCCTACCATGTGCCTCTACCTTTGATGCCGTAAGGCGTTGAGCACCCAATGAGAGGCATTAATACTTTGCAGAGCATTTTGGTCGGGTGCCTCTACCTTTGATGCCGTAAGGCGTTGAGCACCCAATGAGAGGCATTAATACTTTGCAGAGCATTTTGGTCGGGTGCCTCTACCTTTGATGCCGTAAGGCGTTGAGCACAAAGGCCAAGAAGGAAAGGCCAAGAAGGAAAGGCCGTGCCTCTACCTTTGATGCCGTAAGGCGTTGAGCACACTAGGCCTAGGTTAGCCCAAAATTTTCGCAACGTGTGCCTCTACCTTTGATGCCGTAAGGCGTTGAGCACTCAGTTAGTCTTATATTGCTATTGTTTCTCCATAGTGCCTCTACCTTTGATGCCGTAAGGCGTTGAGCACTACTAAATGGGTTGCTTTAACCAAACCGCAGCGAGAGTGCCTCTACCTTTGATGCCGTAAGGCGTTGAGCACCCCCAGAAGGACGCCCAGATTGCCCCAGATTGCCCCAGGTGCCTCTACCTTTGATGCCGTAAGGCGTTGAGCACTGGCCTATGGCGTTACCGATGGGCTTAGAGACTCTGGTGCCTCTACCTTTGATGCCGTAAGGCGTTGAGCACGACTGATTTGTCAAGCGCTCTAGAAATGGGCAATAGTGCCTCTACCTTTGATGCCGTAAGGCGTTGAGCACAAGAAATATATCCTATTTCTGTATTTCCGAATTTAGTGCCTCTACCTTTGATGCCGTAAGGCGTTGAGCACCTTTTAATGTTAAAAATGTTGGGAACAATCCCAAGTGCCTCTACCTTTGATGCCGTAAGGCGTTGAGCACCTTCGGTTGTGATTGTTCCGTCACGACCGATCCAAGTGCCTCTACCTTTGATGCCGTAAGGCGTTGAGCACCTTCGGTTGTGATTGTTCCGTCACGACCGATCCAAGTGCCTCTACCTTTGATGCCGTAAGGCGTTGAGCACCCCCCTTCTATGGGGAAGACACGACTATAATGGTCCCCGTGCCTCTACCTTTGATGCCGTAAGGCGTTGAGCACCCTCATGCTTTTGCCCCGCTTTTGCCCTGCTAGGGGTGCCTCTACCTTTGATGCCGTAAGGCGTTGAGCACTTGTTAATTCTGATTATGTGGTTATCTAAGTGTGCCTCTACCTTTGATGCCGTAAGGCGTTGAGCACACGAAACCACAAGTAATTGACAAGAAAAAGCGGATCGTGCCTCTACCTTTGATGCCGTAAGGCGTTGAGCACTTGTTAATTCTGATTATGTGGTTATCTAAGTGTGCCTCTACCTTTGATGCCGTAAGGCGTTGAGCACACGAAACCACAAGTAATTGACAAGAAAAAGCGGATCGTGCCTCTACCTTTGATGCCGTAAGGCGTTGAGCACAAGGATTTGTTTTTAGGCACACTGAACCATGGGCGTGCCTCTACCTTTGATGCCGTAAGGCGTTGAGCACAAATTTGGGGCAGTAAATAAACCGTCGAAAGCCGTGCCTCTACCTTTGATGCCGTAAGGCGTTGAGCACAAGACGATGCTTGAAAACTGCAATGCGGCTAACCTGTGCCTCTACCTTTGATGCCGTAAGGCGTTGAGCACTCCGCCGCCCCGACGGCTGATCAATAAAGTCAAATGTGCCTCTACCTTTGATGCCGTAAGGCGTTGAGCACGCTAAACCAAAACGCTGCGCTTCAGCAGCGTCGTAAGTGCCTCTACCTTTGATGCCGTAAGGCGTTGAGCACCTCTTGGCTTGCTCTTGGCTCTTGCTCTTGGCTTGTGCCTCTACCTTTGATGCCGTAAGGCGTTGAGCACGAGCGTGAAACGTTACTTAACACGCTCCCTACTTTGGAGTGCCTCTACCTTTGATGCCGTAAGGCGTTGAGCACATTTCTAAGCATAGGGGAGGGGAGCCTCCGCGGGGTGCCTCTACCTTTGATGCCGTAAGGCGTTGAGCACTTTGTCCGCACCCTCAAAGATCGTGTTAAATGTTGCAAGTGCCTCTACCTTTGATGCCGTAAGGCGTTGAGCACAAGGAACAGCAGCACCTAAAACTGCTAGTTCCCAATGTGCCTCTACCTTTGATGCCGTAAGGCGTTGAGCACTTTTTTGAATATTTAAGTAACGGTTTATTGTAATTGTGCCTCTACCTTTGATGCCGTAAGGCGTTGAGCACAAGGAACAGCAGCACCTAAAACTGCTAGTTCCCAATGTGCCTCTACCTTTGATGCCGTAAGGCGTTGAGCACGCACTCGACTGGGAGAAGCTGTTGCTCTCACTTGGGATGTGCCTCTACCTTTGATGCCGTAAGGCGTTGAGCACTGAATAGCGACGGTCATTGAGTGGCTCCTTTCTTGGTGCCTCTACCTTTGATGCCGTAAGGCGTTGAGCACTTTTGCCAGAGGACGTTGTGGACAAGATTAATAGTGCCTCTACTCCTAGCGCTGTGGGCTAGCCCAGTGGTTGGTTAACTTTCTTGAATAAAAATAAAAATTTGTATCCAAAAGCTTTTTTGCTCCTTGTGGTTACCTACAGTAGAAGTTAAAATTTTCGTAAGTTGACAACTATAAGCCATCCATTAGCATGATTCTTGAAACTAGACAGTGGCTACCCTTGGCAGTGCTCCAGAGACCCATAGTTGAGGGAAAGCATTCAGATTAGGCGGGGATAATAAGATAGCGTTATGACTAGCCACAATCACTTTCTTGAAATCCATTACAGCTTGCGTGGAAGAACACTGCCAGCAGATCATGGCTATGCCTTGTACTCTGCTATTAAAAAACAGTTGCAACAATCGGGGCGGCCAGATCTACCTTCAGATATACCAAGTGATCTTCGCCTTAGTAGTATTGCTGGAATTCCTAACGGTGAGGGAATGATTTATCTAAATCGTGCTTCACGCTTTCGCCTTCGCTGTCCTACAGATCAAGTGCAGACGTGGTATCGCTTTTTCCAGAACCAAGTGTTGGATATTCAGGGGCATCTGATTCGCCTTGTGCAACCTCGAATTACATTGCCAGAGCCTTCAGGAACCCTCGCAGCTCGCCTAGTCACTTTCAAATTAGAAGCAATTGATCACCTAGAAGTGCCCCGCTATTTTTTGGAATCTTGTCAAAAAGGCCTAACTCATTTAGGCATTCAGGGAAAGGTATTTATTCCTTCTGATCCGAATGGTGATTTAGCACGGCGCACGATTCAAGTGAAAGGGAAAAAAGTCGTAGGCTACCGTGTGATTGTTGAAGATTTAACTCCTGAAGATTCTCTAAAGTTGCAGTGGCATGGATTAGGAGGACGAAGACATTTTGGCTGCGGCTGGTTTTACCCGGTCAAGGAGGAAACAGATGCCGCCTAGTTCTCCACTCCCAAAACTAGACCCAGATATTTTGTTGGCAAAATCTTCACTCCCAAGCAGCGCCGACTGGAGAGGAACGTATCATTTAGCTGGTCATACCGCGGCGGTTGTGAAGTCAATTACCACTTTGGTTGATGCCTTGGGCACAGAGTTGCTCCAGCAGTTTGGATTTAGCAACGACACTAGGGAAACCCTGCGGGCAACGGCACGGCTGGCAGCCTATTTACACGACTGGGGTAAGGCCAATCACCAATTTCAAGGGGTGGTCAGGTACCCGCTCAGGGCTTCAAATCCATCCGTGCAGCCTCAACAGAACCCCTTGCAATACCCACAACTTATCCGTCATGAAGTGGGGTCTGTCTTGCTGGCGTGGGAGTTCCGAAACTGGCTTGGCCAATGCCCCAACGCTGACTTGATGACAGCGATCGCCGCAGCAGGAGGACATCACCTCAAATTAGGCGGTCAGCAGGGGCGAAACACCGGTGCACTGGGGGAGATCCGCGAGGGCAGTGGCGACCCTTACCTGTACTGGTATGTCCATCATCCTTCCTTCCACAAGCTGCTTCGCTATGGGGTGAGAACCCTAGGGCTGCCTCAAATCATTCCTCCTTTTGCGTTCTCATCGCGATGGGATATTAAAACAATCAAAGATAAGCGTAACGAAGTCTTGAATGCTTTCATCGAATGGGAACCAGATCTAGCGTTTCTTGCCGTTGTTAAAGCGCTACTGATTGCAGCAGATGCCATTGGTTCTGCCTCGGCGCAGGTTTCAACGAATATTCAGGAGTGGATTCGATCAGAGCTAGAGAATACCCTCACGGAAGCTGATTTACAAAAGGTCATTGATGCGCGTCGGGGGGAATATCCACTGCGCCCATTTCAGATTGATCTTAAAGACAAGTCGAAACGGGTAACATTGGCACGGGCAGGTTGCGGTACCGGCAAAACCTTGGGGGCTTATAATTGGGCGCTCCGCCACGGCATTGGACGCAAGTTATTTTTCTGCTATCCAACAACCGGCACCAGCACTGAGGGCTTTCTGGGCTATGTTCATAACCAAGTAGAGTCAGAGCTGTTGCACTCTCGGTCGGCTGTTGATTTGGAGTTGGCTTGCACAGGAGAAGAAGAAGACAATGGTGATGGAGCGGTTAATGAGGCCGCTCAGAAATTAGAAGCCTTCAAGGCTTGGGGGGCAAAGGTCAATGTTTGCACTGTGGATACCGTTTTGGGACTCCTGCAATGTCATCGCCGTCCCCTGTACTGCTTTCCAGCTCTTGCCAAGGCTGCTTTCGTCTTTGATGAAGTTCATTGCTATGACGATGCTCTCTTTGGTGCCTTACTGCGATTTCTCAAGGTTGTTAAAGCGCCGATTTTGCTGATGTCTGCCTCATTTCTACCGGCGCAGGTGGCGGCGATTCAGCAGGCAGTGGCAGAGGAAATTGCAATAATTCAAGGCCCTCAAACGCTAGAAGACCTGCCCCGCTATCGTTTCCATGAGCTAGCACAGCCAGATTGGGAGCGGGTTCAGCAAGAACTTGACCAAGGCGGTAGAGTTCTGTGGGTTTGCAATCAGGTCGATACAGCGATCGCCATCTACCAAGAGGCAAAAAAGAGGGGCTTGACGCCTCTCCTTTATCACAGTCGCTTTCGCTATGAAGATCGGGTGAAACACCATCGTGCCGTGGTGGAGGCTTTCCAGCAAGATCAAGCTGTTCTAGCAATTACGACCCAAGTGGCAGAAATGTCTTTGGATCTATCTGCAACCCTCCTTGTGACTCAAGTGGCGGATCCCGCAGGGCTAATTCAGCGATTGGGGCGACTAAATCGCCAATACTGTGGTCATTCCTGTGATGCTCTCTTTTACCCTGACGAAAACGTTGGTTTTCCCTATAAGCAAGGGGACTTAGAGGCAGGCTGGGCACTGGCACGCGCCTTCAAAAAACAAGATGTGAGTCAAAGGCAACTGTCAGACTGGCTCAAGCAAGTGAATATTAACACCAAGCCAAAGGAGCACTGCATCTGGCTAGACGGTCGCTGGCAAACCTACTCTGCTCCCTTGCGTGAAGCAGGCTATACCATTACTGCACTCCTCGAACAAGAGCTGGAAAAAATTGCCCCACTGAAGTCGAGTGAATTGCCGCGCTACACCCTTCCCCTCCCTACTAAGAACATCAAAGGTTGGCAGCGCCATAAGAGCGGTTATCTCATTGCCCCTAGAGAGCAGTGGCGCTATTGCCCAGAACTGGGTGCTGTTGAACCTAAGTAGGAGGTGAGTGAGCTTTGAGTCAGTTTACCCTGTCCCTTTTTGACCCTAATTTCCTCCTCCCCCATCGCGCAGGGGTTGCAGGATTGGCTCTAGCCTTATCTGAACTGGAGAACCAACGCAATGATGCTCCATTGGCGTGGAACATTACTGATGAAGCAGTTGAGTTGACATGGAAAGACAGTGATCAAAAGGTTGTGACATGGCTGCTAAAGCAAACCTATCAGATTAATCACCAAGGCTATCTAGAGGTTCCTGCCCTCAAGCTTGATGCACAGGGGCAATACACGTTTACCCAAGGGGTACTCACCACATTCCTCCAGCACAATACGCAGCGCAAACTCAGCAACACTTCTGTCACTCGCACGTTCTTAATTGAGCCGGATCAACCAGAGATCTCGATTGAGGTGAAGCCCCTAGAGAGCTGTTATTACACCAGCGACATCAAGGAGGCCTTTAACAATAAGGGAGCCTTCAAGAAAGAAATTCCCCTGAAGGGAAATCATCTGCCCGGACTGGTGGAATGTTTTGTCAATGGTCCCTATCAAGAATCGCCGCAGGGCTTTCTGGCGTTGCTTTTTTTGCCCCTTGCCTGTGGCTACTACCAACTTCCTCCCCAAACTGTTGGTGGCAAGCTCTCTGCCCGCTCAGCACTGGTGGTTCCTGAAGTTCAAAATCTAAAGCACTGGGTTAAGCGCCGTCGGGCGATGTCCGGGTGCACCTATCGAGACTTTCGTAGCAGTGGCGCTGGTGAATCTGCTTTGCACTTTCTACTGCAAGAGAAGGCGATAGAAGAGAGTCAGCAGTTTGGCGGGCACTACTGCGAGGTTTACCAGTTGGGGAAGCAAGTCTGGGATGCCCAGCAAGCTTATTTGAAACAGGCAGTGTATCGCGTCGAAGTTACGGATGAAGTCCTCGAATTGTATGAAGTCGCCCGCCAAGTTTTTCCTGCGCACGTGCGACAAAAGGAGAATGGTGAAACTTGGTTAGCTCTTTCTAAAGCACTGCCTTGGATTTGTGACAATTTAATTGGAGGTCAGCCTTGGTATGCAGGTTTCTTTGAGTTTTACAAACGTAATAAGGCCTATGAACGTGAAGGGTTGGTAAAAATGACTGAATACTTGAATCCTGATGAGCGAGTGCTGTTTGAGGTGGTCCAAGGTGCCTTTAGCGTATACCTGTCTGGGCAATTCAAACAGGCTCAAAAGCAAGGTCGCAACTTAGACTATGGGCAAGTGACCGATAAGGTCATCTACCGATTCCAACGTCCGAGTACGCAACAGGAATTTGCTACTGCATTGGTGGATTTCCTAAGCCAGTTTCGCAGCAAGGCCGCTCGCGATAAGGGCCCGCAAATTGTTCACTGGATTCACCGTGAGGAAAACTGGCGGCGAGCAAGAGATCTGGTACTGCTGGCGATCGCTACCTACCGCAGTAAGAAAGGAGACTCTCTCAACGGTGTCGATATCCCCTTGGAATCAATGGCTGAAGGGGATGTCACAGAAGATGAAATGTTTTCCTTCGCCGATGAATAGTTTCTGTCTCTAATTCAGGAGAAATAACAATGACGAAACATCTTTTTGCAACAATTGTAACGACCACTGCTGTCGCAGCCAACAACCGCGGGGAAGGGGATGGCAGCACCCTCTCAACTTTGCAAAAAATCACCCGTGGCAATGATCAATACACTACTGTGAGTGCAGAAGCGATCCGTTGGGGATTGCGGGAGTATTTTCAAAACCATTACGAAAAAGAGACCAACCGTACATTTAACCCTGAAACCGATCGATATAGCTTCAAAGATGAAAAGTTCAGTGCTGAGAAATATATTGATGATGACTTGTTTGGCTACATGGACGCCAAAAAGGGGAAGGATAATGAAGATGCCACGACCAAACGGCGGGGTGCCCTAGAAATTAGTCGCGCTATGAGTCTGGATCCCTATTGGGGGGATATTGCCTTTGGTTCTAAAGGCGGCGAAAAGGGAAAAACTTCGATTCATAGCACCGAAGTACACTGCACTGCTTATCAATACACGATCGCCCTCACGCCAGAAAGTCTTAAGAAACCGAAACGGGCACTACTCGCCTTGGATGCTATTGGCGCTGTCCGTCATGTGGGCGGTAACCATGCCCGCTTTTTGTACGACTTTCGTCCAGAGTCCATTGTGCTTCGGATAACCGATGATCCGAGTCCTTGGATTATGGACGTGTTTAAGCGCATTGGCGAATCGGTGGGCTGCCCGCGGCTAGTGCGACTAGTGGAAGTGGGGGATGTGAAGGCTGATGAGCTAATCGTTGGCGGTGAGATTGCCGATACCCCCTATGGTCAGCAGTTAAAGGCGTTAGGGGTTCAGGTCTATCGCGGGGTCAAAGAAGCGATCGCTCACGCCAAAGAACAATTAAAGCAACAACTCAAGCTTGAGGTACCTGTCTAATGCAACTTTACATTGATTGTCCCTGTACCAGTTTTCCCCGCAGCTTTGCCCGTGACTTTAAGGAGACCTACCGCTATCCACCCCCCTCCACGATCTATGGCATGCTCCTTTCCCTGATCGGTGAAGAGAATTTGGATCAACATTGGGGTGTCAAACTGGCCATTGGTATCGTTGGTGCTGACCCGCCCATTTCGCGAATTTTACGCAAACAGCGGCATCACAAGTTCAGTAAGAATCGCCTCGGCACCTATTCCACGAGTAAATTCTCCAAGCCGAATCACCATGAACTGCTCACAGATGTGCAAGTGGTTGTCAAAGTTGATTCGAGTGAGGAAAATGCACCACTGAAGCTGGTTGATCGGCTGGCGATCGCCCTCACCACACCCCAGCAAATTTCCCGCTTTGGTGGCCTGAGTTTGGGGGAGTCGTGGGCACTGGTCAATGGTGTACGCCCCTATCGGGACAACGATGGCTCGATCCGCTGGCTCATTAAAGACAATCGAGGTCTCATTAGCCTGCCCATCTGGATTGATCGTCAGAGCAGCCAAGGAACCTTTCAACGCTTTCGCTTAGGCAACGAATTTGAAGACCATTGCTGGGTCAGGATTCCGCAGCTAACTGTGCCAACCCCAAGATCGCGACCCTCCGCCGCTCGCAGATCTTGATGCCAATCGAGCAAATTGCGGTTTGTTAACAACCTTAGCCTGAGCTGGCCGTCTAGGAGCACTGATTAAAGGCATTGATGCGCCACCAGCGGATATTTTCTGCCTCAAAGCGGCCATCTAAATCCACTCGTACTGAAAAGTCAAACCAAGCAGCGGGGGGAATTTCCATCCCCCACAGGCGATCGCTCCCCAACACAACACTAATCAGGCACTGCAAAAAGCCGCCATGACTAATACACCAAACACACTGCTCATCCCTGTGGCGTCGGAGTTGTTTCCAAGCCTGTTTTGCCCGCTGCCAGGCCATGGCCATTGACTCTGCCTCTGGTACGGGAATCAGGTAGTCACTCTCTTCAAGTTTTTCACAGAGATCGGGATGCTGCGCCTGCGCCTGCGCCCACGTGAGTCCTGTGAAAATGCCCTGATCAATTTCAATTAACTCCGCCAACTCTTGAACCTTTAGGTCAGGACGAGGATTCATGAGCATCGCCGTATCGTGGCAGCGTTGCAGCGGACTCGTGTAAATGGCATTCGGCGGTGGGAGTTTTTCCCGCAGGGCAAGGGCTTGCTGCCGTCCCCGTTCTGTGAGGGGCACATCTTGCCGTCCTAACATGACACCTGAGGCATTACCCACAGCCTCACCATGGCGGATCAAAATTAAGCGCATTGTGTAGCTCTCCCCTAGGGCGGCAATTGGCAAGTGCAACCCCTGATCGCTAAAATTATCGTACTGTGTGGCTGCGCTCTATCCTCAGCCTCAAATTTATTCATATTTCTTGACTGCGTACCTGTGCCTGTAACACTCTCTGCTCCCCCCATCCGTCCTGCTTGGCATGGCCTGATTCACGCCTACCGTGACTTTTTGCCCGTGAGCGATCGCACTCCAGTAGTTACGCTCTATGAAGGCAATACACCACTAATTCCCGTGCCTCAAATTGCTGCACGGATTGGCCGCAATGTCTCGGTTTATGTCAAGTACGATGGCCTCAACCCGACGGGGAGCTTCAAAGATCGCGGCATGACGATGGCCATTTCCAAGGCCAAGGAAGCGGGAGCCGAAGCCGTGATCTGTGCCAGCACAGGCAATACCTCAGCCGCTGCTGCCGCCTATGCCCGCCGAGCGGGACTGCGCGCCTATGTCTTGGTGCCCGAAGGCTATGTTGCCCAAGGGAAACTCGCCCAAGCCCTCCTGTATGGTGCCGAAGTCATTGCCATTGAGGGCAACTTTGATAAAGCCCTAGAGATTGTGCGCCTAATGGCGGAAACTTACCCCGTGACGCTGGTCAATTCCGTCAATCCCTATCGGCTAGAAGGACAGAAAACCGCTGCCTTTGAGGTGGTGGATAGCTTGGGCAATGCCCCCGATTGGCTGTGTATCCCTATGGGTAATGCAGGAAACATTACCGCCTATTGGATGGGCTTTTGCCAGTATCGTGAGCAAAATCGTTGCGATCGCCTGCCGCGCATGATGGGCTTTCAAGCAGCGGGATCTGCCCCCCTTGTCAAGGGTGAGATTGTCACCCATCCGGAAACGATTGCGACGGCCATTCGTATTGGTAATCCTGCCAACTGGCAACGGGCGATCGCTGTCAAAGAAGCCAGTCAAGGAACCTTTGAGGCCGTCACCGATGAGGAAATCCTCAATGCCTATTGCCTGCTGGCTTCTGAGGAAGGTATCTTCTGTGAACCTGCTAGTGCGGCTTCTGTGGCGGGTCTCTTGAAATTGGCCGATCAGGTGCCCAGTGGTGCCACGGTGGTTTGTGTACTGACGGGCAATGGTCTCAAGGATCCAGAAACAGCGCTCAAGCAACAGAGCGATCGCTTCCACCGCCACATTGAACCCACTGAGCAAACCGTAGCCAAGGTCATGGGCTTTTAGAAACCGCGTTCCGCTCGCATCAGGTGGCGACTGGCCTTCAAGAGTTGTACTGCGGCTCGATGGGTGGCTAAGCTGGCAACATTGGCGGTGGTGGGTGCAGCTGCTGTCAAGCTGGCAGGTTGAGCTAACTGCTGAGCACGGCTAAACAGATCGCGCACGGTGGGATTGCCCCCACGAAAGTAGGCCATTTCTGCTTCGGTGCGGGTCAACTCACGACTCACTTGAAAAGGCGCATCAAAGTAACTGCGGGAGAGATCGGCTTGACCCGTGCGAGCCTCACCAAGGTTGCGAGCAGCTTCATAAATACGGGTGGCTGCTTTGGCCGTTTCCTTGGCTTGGAAGTAGTTGCCGCTTTGCTGAAGTTGCTGGGCTGAGGCCAGTAGGCGATCGCCCAAGCTCAAGAGACTGGCATCTACCCCACTCATGGACTTTGCCCGCATCCCTTCATATTGCGCTTTGGCGAGGTCTCGAAACGCACTCCGCGCCTCCCGTTCCACAGAGCTAGATGAAGGAGAGCCGGGACGTGCCATTGCGGCGGGGGCGATCGTCAGCGGTAGGAGAATTGCTGCAACAGTGGTTGCCACAAGAGGTTGCCATCGTAGAGTCATCATCCTATCCTCCAATTCAACTTGAGTAAGCAGATCTGGCGCTTGGAACAGTGGTTTGTGCCAGATCCAGCTTGAGAATATCAAGTGAAAGTGACGTAAAAGTGACAGCCTATCCTAGGGAGCAAGGGGCAATCTGACGGTAAAGGTAGAACCTTGATTCTCTTGGCTGTGAACTGTGATGCTGCCCCGGTGAAGATGGACGATTTGGCGCACAATCGCTAGTCCTAGCCCTGAACCGCTAATGCCCTGTTGTCGCACCCGCTCATCCCGATAGAAATAATCAAAAATATGGGGCAGGGCCGCTTCACTAATTCCCATGCCTGTATCACTGACGTGAATCACTGCTGAGCTTCCCTGCGGTTCTAACCGAAGCGTAATCGTGCCTCCCTTGGGGGTATAGCGATCAGCATTGGTGAGCAGATTGAGAATCACTTGCTTGAGCATCTCGCGATCGCCCTGAATAAACATAGGAACCGATGGCACTTCGAGATAAAAGTGATGACTAGCTGTGCCTGTTTCCTGCCATTCTTGGACGACTTGCTCGATGAAGGGCACTAAATCAAAGGATGTGGCAAAGTCTGGGGGAGATACCCCCTCATAGCGAGCCAGAAAGAGCAAATCATTTACCAGTTGTCCCATGGCCTTCGCCAGCGTGGCCACTTTTTCTAGCCGAGGTAGGGACTGCTCAGGGGCTTGTCGAGCCAGCAGGAGTCCGACTTGGGCATGGCTGAGAATTGCTGCAATGGGTGCTCGCAGTTCGTGGGAAGCATTGGCCGTAAATCGAGCTAGGCGATCGCAGGCGGCCTCAAGACGCTGTCCCCGCAGATCCACTTCCTGATAGAGTTGGCGAAACCAATGAATTGCTAAACCACTACTGCCCAACCCCACCACCACCGCCAATAGGAGCACAACGGTATTGATCTGCCGCAGCGCCTCTAAATGTTGTTGGCGATCGGCCAAAAGGCGATCTTCTTCGCTCATGAAGGCGTTAATAGCAACACGGGAACGATCCATTGCCTGTTTTGCTTGCTCCAATTGCCGATAAAAGTAGAGTCGTTGCTCCGTCTCTGCTAGAGAAAGGTTGGGGGCGTCCTCCAGTTGCTGTGCTAACAAGTGAAAAGTTTCTTCTACTAAGGATTTGAAGTGCCGAAAGTGCTCTAACTGGTGTGGGTTATCGCTGATCAGTACCTCTAAATTCTCAAGGGTTAAGGGCAATTGGGCGGCAGCAGTGTAGTACGGTTCGAGAAAGCCCACCTGTCGCGTGAGATGATAGCCGCGCACCCCTGTTTCAGCATCAATGAGGTGATTTAATAGCTCCCGTCCCTCAAGCTGCACCCGTTGCGTATGGCGCACCCATCCTTCGTAGTCCGCAATGCTAGCACTGAGCCAAATCAACACCCCCACAGTACTCAAGAGACAGCACACAGGTAGGGCAATGATGACAATGCCCCGTTGGGTGGGGGGCAGTCGCTGCCATCCTTGAACCTTTAGGCATAATCCCTTCAGCATCGTTCTAGGAACTGGCTTGTAGGCGGTAGCCCATACCGTAGATGGTCTCTAGCCAATCGGCACACCCCAGCTCCCCTAGGCGCAGGCGCAAGCGGCGAATTTGGGTACTGACGGCGTTACTTTCTGGTTGATTGTCCCACTCCCAAAGGTTCAGTTCCAGTTGTTCGCGACTAATGACTTGCCCCGGGTGACGCAGAAAAAA
The DNA here is from genome assembly GCF_031460975.1 of Thermosynechococcus sp. HY213. Classification (NCBI taxonomy): domain Bacteria; kingdom Bacillati; phylum Cyanobacteriota; class Cyanophyceae; order Acaryochloridales; family Thermosynechococcaceae; genus Thermosynechococcus; species Thermosynechococcus sp. HY213. The sequence continues at coordinate 31,868 of NZ_JAVKVB010000010.1, forward strand.
CTCCAAAAACTGGTATTCCCTTGTGGAGAGCACGATCGTGCGATCGCCCCGTTGGAGTGTCATTGAGGGCAAATCTAAGACTAAATCTTGCAGATACAATTGATCGCCTAGCCATTGGGGCGATCGCCGGCCAAGGGCACGCACCCGCGCCAACAGTTCCATCACATCCACGGGCTTGATCAAATAATCATCGGCACCCGCATCTAGCCCCATCACTTTGTCAGCAGTGGTATCTTTGGCGGTGAGCAACAGTATGGGTGTGCTCTTCCCCTGTTGACGGTACTGGCTACACAGTTCGAGGCCACCGACTTTCGGTAGCATCCAGTCCAAAATCAGCAAGTCATAGGTTTTTTCCTGCATCAGCCATTGGGCTGTTTCTCCCTCCTGAACTCCATCCACCAGATGCCCCACGTGGGAGAGGGCAGTGCTCAGCGGCTCTAGTTGCTCTGGATCATCTTCTACGAGGAGAATGCGCATCCAACCAAACCCTGAGTCAACCTAGAGACACTACTCTAATAATTTTAGTTCTTGGCCTTTGTTGAATAGCCGCAACACCAGTTTCTCTAGCTCCACCCACACAAAGACAAGGGTGCTAAAGCCGATGCACACGGCTAGCTCAGTTCCCGAGAGCAGATAGGTACCAAAGAACCGTCGCAAAGGGGAGGCGTAGATCAGCAGGAGTTGCAGAATCGTTGTCAAAATGACTGATCCCCAAACAAAGAGGTTGGAGGTGGGGCTCATTTCAAGCGTCAGCCGTGTACTGGAACGGGCGGCAAGGGCATGACCCATTTGAGCGAGACAGAGGGTGGTAAAAACCATGGTTGTCCAACGTCTTGGATCGAGTCCTCCTTCCAGATGTTCAGCGGTGTAGCTGTAGGCCCATACCATCAGGGAGATGCCGACGATCGCCAAGATCAAACCGACACGAATCATATAGGAACCCAAGCCACGGCTGAAAATACTTTCATTGGGTTTAACCGGAGGACGCTTCATGACATCGGGATCCCCCGGCTCAACAGCAAGGGCAAGGGCAGGCAGGCCATCCGTCACCAAGTTCATCCAGAGGATTTGCAAGGGCGTTAGAGGCACACCTCCTAGTCCCAGTAGGGGTGAGCAGGCAATCGTGATCACCTCACCAATGTTGGAGCCGAGAATGTATTTAATAAAGCGACGAATATTGCTGTAGATCACTCGCCCTTCCTCGGTAGCGGCGACAATGGTGGCAAAGTTATCATCCAAGAGCACCATATCGCTGGCTTCCTTGGTGACATCCGTCCCCGTAATCCCCATGGCTACGCCAATGTCGGCCTGTTTGAGGGCAGGGGCATCATTCACACCATCCCCAGTCATGGCCACAATTTCACCGTGACGTTGCAAGGATTTCACAATCCGCAGTTTATGTTCTGGAGACACCCGCGCATAGACATTGACGGTCAGGGTTGCTGCATCCAGTTCTGCGGGACTCATTTTTTCGAGGTCTCGACCGGTTAGCGCCTGATCGCCCCACTGACAGATACCAATTTGACTGGCGATCGCCTGTGCCGTCAGTTGATGATCCCCCGTAATCATAATCGGGCGAATCCCAGCAGTGCGACAGGTGGCGACGGCCGCCAGTACCTCTGGACGAGGGGGATCAAGAATGCCCACTAGCCCCAACCAGATCAAATCCTGCTCACTGGTATCTACACTCTCCGCTGGTGGCAGCGCTGACCAGTAGCGATGGGCAATGCCCAAGACCCGCAGCCCTTGAGCGGCAAAGCGATCGTTTTCGGCGAGAATCTCTTGGCGATCGGCCAGTGTTAGGGGTTGAATGTCGTGCCCCACCTGCCGCCATTGACAGCGTTCCAAAGTCAGTTCCGGTGACCCTTTGGTAATCATCCAGTAGGGTTCCTTGGCGGCAATCGCAGGAACGGACTCACTGCGGTAGAACGTACTCATGCGCTTGCGATCGGCATCAAAGGGAAACTCCGCGACCCGCTCCGCCGTTTCCTGCAATGCTTTCAGATCAATGCCCCCCTTAGCGGCCAAGGGCAGGAGAGAGCCTTCGGTCGGGTCGCCGAGAATCACCCATTCGGCTGCGTGTTGTTTGAGCAAGGCATCATTACACAGTGCCCCTGCCAGTAGCAGTAGGTGCCGTTCGTACAATGCTGAGGCATCGTCGGTATTGGCGTCGTAAAAGTCGCCCTTGGGTTCATAGCCATTGCCGCTCACCTTGGCGCGATAGGAGGTAGTAGCCACTGCCTGCACCACCATTTTGTTTTGGGTGAGGGTACCCGTTTTATCCGAGCAGATCGTTGTCACACTCCCCAGTGTCTCCACGGCCGGCAGCCGCCGAATCAGGGCATGGCGTTTCACCATCCGTTGTGTTCCCAATGCAAGGGTGACGGTAATCACGGCGGGCAAGCCTTCGGGGACGACGGCCACCGCCATACTGAGGGAGACTTCAATGAGATGCGGCAGCAGTGAGGGATCGTAGAGACCCCCAGCAATCACGACAATGCTCACCAGCACCAACGCAATGGCCACTAGGCGATTGCCCAGCTCGGTCATCCGTTTTTGCAGGGGTGTGGGTTCCTGCTCCACCCCTTGCAGGGCAGCGGCAATTTTCCCTAGTTCAGTGTCCATGCCGATCGCGGTGACGATGGCGGCTCCTCGCCCTTGGTTAACCTCTGTGCCCGCAAAGACTAGATTGGCGCGATCGCCCAGTTCCGTATCAAGGGGCAAGATTTGCGCAGCATTTTTACTGGCGGCTTCTGCTTCACCGGTGAGTGCTGCCTCGCGGATTTGCAGGTTGACCGCTTCAAGGAGGCGACCATCGGCAGCTACTTTGACCCCCGCTTCCAAAAAGAAAATGTCCCCAACCACCAGTTCAGGGGAATCAATTTCCATGACCTTGCCCTCGCGCAGGACACGCACCTTGGGCGCCGCCATACTTTTCAGCGCAGCGAGTGCCTCTTCAGCACGGGCTTCTTGGACATAGCCTAGAATGGCATTGAGAATCACCACCACCAGAATTGCAGTTGCGTCCTTGGGGAAGGGGATGGTGTTTTCTTCGAGGGATTCGAGAATCTCCAATGTGCCAGAGATGAAGGCCACCACGAGCAGCATGATCAGCATGACATTGCGAAACTGATCAATGAAAATCTGCCAGCGCGGGCGGCGGCCATTGTCAACGAGTTCATTGCGGCCATATTGGGCTTGTCGCCGTTGCACTTCTGCAGAACTCAGTCCCTGTTGGCGATCGCTCCCCAGGCGGCTAATGACTTCATCAGCACTCAGAGCATGCCAAACTGATTCACGATCCATGGGGGAGGAGGCATTGGAGGAGGTCATGGCGGGTGAGGAGATGAACAGTTTTTATCCTTTCTTTATCTTCGTCTATTTTTCTGGAACCATACCAAAGCGCTGCCAATAGTCCTCATAGCGCGCCATCAGCGTCAGAGGTGGCTCAGGCTGTGTCCAAAACTCTACGAGGGTGTGTCCCGTTGCCCAAGTGTCTTGATTGAGGGGGCTACGACGTTGTAGCAGCAAGGGAGCCAAGGTTTTCAGATCAAAGGGGCGCGTTGGTACCTCGATGCGATCGCTGGCATTTTGCAACAGCGTGTAGAGTTCATAGGCCAGTTGCAATTTACAAAGAATCACCGGCAGGTGTTCTAGGGGCAGTTGTTCGGCGAGGAGCCATGCAGCGGCGGGAGACCCCGTGAGCATGGTCGAAAGAAACTGGAGCACTGGTCGCTTGAGCAAATCGGTAATGCCCTGACTGGTGGTGATGCGGTGGCAATAGGTGTCAATGAGGCGAGAAGCAGCGTGAAGCCGTGTCTGGCGATCGCTAAGCCAGCGAGCCATGCGGATCTGCTTGGCGGGGGCAATTAAATTCACAAGGGTATCACTGAGGGCATCGAGTCCCCAAGCCATGCGTTCTTCAGTGCCGTTGACAATCGGCAAAATATGGGGCGTATAGGTGCCCAACTGTTCTTGGCGATAGGCCACCGCCTCGCGAATACTCACTTCCTTGGGACGGGTACCCCGTTGCCAGTCGTAGGGGGGATGCCATTCCCGCAGGGGGCGTAGCCGATCCACTTGGGTGACCGCCACCACAATCGGCAAGTCCCTCACCTCTTGGCGAATCAATTGCAGGGCGGTGATGTCCGGGGCAAGGGCAGGATCCAGCGCTGGGGTCAGCAGCAGCACTACATCCATGCGCGGCAGTAATTCCCGCAGGCGAGCTTGAATATCGGCACCGCGAATATCTTCGTAGCCGGGGGTATCCCACAGGGTCAAATCCTGCTGCCAACGGTATTGCCGGATCTCGTTTGTGTTGGGCAAGGGGGAAACACGGGTGGTGGGGGCAGCAAATAAACTATTGATCAGGCTACTTTTGCCTGCGCCGGTACGACCCACGAGAAAGACGTTCACAGGCTCAGTTTCGGCACGGGCAAGGGGCAGACTCTGCTCTAAAATGTCCTGTAATGTGCCTGTATCTGTGCGCGGGGTGGAGGTGGGTAATTCCAGTTGGGTGAGGCTGCCACTGTAGAGGGCGATCGCCCGCAGTCCCAAGGCCTTGAGCACCTGTTCCCGCAGGGTGAGCCCCAAGTTAGCAATCAGGGCTTGATTGGCCTTTTGCTGCTGCTCTTGGGTAAAGGTTTTGGTAATCGCCACACTTGGATTGAGGAGCCACTGCGCCCAATTCCAAGCCGTAAAGCCCCAACGCGCAACGGGTGCCACCTGCTGTGAAAGTTCATAGGCGCGCACTGCCTGCCCCACAGTTACCCGCGACAAAATTGGGTTGAGGGTTTCCAGCCAGCGATCCACATCATCAATCGTGTCCCGCAAGAGGCGGTAGGCTTGGGGCACATAGATTTGCAGCAGGGGACGCTGAGCATTGGGATAATAGACCTTGGCAATCTCACTGACGAGGGTTTGTGCCCGCTGCCAAAAGAGTGGCCAATTTTCCCAAGGGGGTGGGTCTTGACGACTCTGCTCAAGGGTGTGTTGGAGAATCTTCAGGGCGCGTTGAGCCGTTTCTGAATCACTGCTTCTTGGCAAATCAAAGGGACGGGGGTCAATCTCTGTCGGCTGACCCTTGAGCCAATGGGCAACCCCCCACCGCCACAGCAGCAGAATCAGCACGACTACTGCCCAGACCCAACTCAGTCCCCAAGCATGAATTTGTATTGAGGCCGCGGTGAGGATGAAGCTGGCGATCGCCACCAGTGGCAAGATCAAAAGAATCCACTGCCACCAAGAGGGCTGCATCGGCTAGGTGGTCACTAGTGACTCAAAGGGAATGCGTTGGGCGTGACCCCAAAAGGCCTCAAGGTTGTAGTATTGACGTTCCTTGGGCAACTGCACATGGACAATCACATCACCGTAGTCCATCAGCACCCATGAACATTCCGCTTGGCCTTCAATATGTTGGGGCTGGCGTTGGCAATGTTCAAGAGCCGCCTCCTCAATCCCTTGATAAATGGCGCGCACTTGGGTTTTTGAGAGTCCCGTAATGATCACAAAGTAATCGGTGAGGTAGGACACACCACTCACATCCAAAAGGCAGATATCCACTCCCTTGCGATCGTCGGCGGCATAGGCTGCGGTCCATGCTAGTTTAAGGCTAGGGTCAGCAATTGCGGCTACCCGTTGCATCTGTTGAATAGTCAGGCTGCTGTCTCCTAAACGCACTCCTTTATCCTTTGATTTTACCTATTGGTTTAGGGAGGGGTAGGACAAATTTGTTACAAAACCTTACGAGTATTGCCCCCCACTGGCTGTGGTATCCCCACAACGGACAATGGCACATTGCTACCGCCAGACTCCTCGAGCAATTAGCCAACTATCAAGAGCAACTCCAAGAGCAACAACCCACTCTCCTCGTTCTCGCAGAACCCGATCCCCTCTCGTTTCTCAGTGGTTTTCTCGCAGCGCTCTCCACAGGGATGCCCCTATTACTGGCCAATCCCCACTGGCAGTCCCAAGAGTGGCAGCAGGTGGCAGCGATCCTACCCCAGAATTTCATGGCTTGGGGAACGGTGCCCCCCCTCGACCCCCAAGGCTCTGGAGAACCATTGCCCCAGGGCTGGATTCTGATTCCCACTGGCGGCACTCAAGGGCGGTTGCGCTGGGCAATTCACACGATCGCGACCCTCAAGGCAGCTGTTGCCGGGCTACAAACCCACTTGCAACAAGGGGCGATTTACTGTCTGAGTATTTTGCCCTTGTACCATGTCAGTGGTCTCATGCCCGTGGTGCGATCGCTCTGGAGTGGTGGAGAACTCTATCTCGGTACCCATCTACGGGATCTACGGCAAACGGCACCTCCTGCCAATGTTGATCTGTGGCTGTCTCTGGTACCTCGGCAACTGCAACAGGTGCTTGCAGACCCTCTGCCATGGCTAGCGGATTTAAGGGGCATTTTCGTGGGCGGTGGCCCCACTTGGTCGCAACTATTAGAGGAAGCAGCAACCCAGCGCTTGCCTCTATGTCTCAGTTATGGCATGACAGAAACTGCTGGCATGATCTGTGCCCAACGGCAGGGGGAATTTTTGGCGGGCGATCGCTCCTGTGGTCAGGTCTTACCCCATGCTCAGATTGCTTTAACCCCTACGGGCGAGATTCAGATTCAGGCCGCCTCCCTTGCCCTTGGCTATTACCTTGGGTTATTCCATGAAGGGATATTCCAAACGGACGATCGCGGCGAATGGCGGGGCGATCGCCTCTACATTTTGGGACGCAGCAGCCGCAAAATCATCAGTGGTGGCGAGAATATCTACCCCGAAGAGTTAGAGACCTTACTCCTTAACAGTGGCCTTGTCCAAGACATCCATATCTATGGCGCACCCGACCCCCTCTGGGGCGAACAAGTCATTGCCCTCTATGTGGGAGACTCCTCCCCTGAGGAACTCAGCCAATGGCTCAAACAGCAGTGCAGCGCCTACAAATGCCCCAAGAAATGGATTTCTGTGCCCCAAATTCTCCGCACGCCCCAAGGAAAAGTGCGACTATCCTCGATTAAGACCTAGCCACTCTAAGCATGACCAAAAAGCCAATACTTATCCCTATACTCAGCAAGGGTTTCGAGGAGTAAGACGGGGGTATTCGGGTTGCCCGCTACTGCTCTGCGAACATATCTATCCTCATCCTGAGCAAGGGCTTCGAGGAGTGAGACAGGGGTATTCGGGTTCCGTGCTACTGCTGCGCGGACATATCTATCCTCATCCTCAGCAAGGGTTTCGAGGAGTGAGACAGGAGTATTGGGGCTCCCCGCTACTGCTGCGCGGACATATCTATCCTCATCCTCAGCAAGGGTTTCGAGGAGTGAGACAGGGGTATTCGGGTTCCCCGCTACTGCTTTACGAACAAAATACCCATCCCCATCCTTCGCAAGGGTTTTGAGGAGTGAGACAGGGGTATTCGGGTTCCCCGCTACCGCTTCACGAACATCGCTATCCTCATCCTCAGCAAGGGTTTCGAGGAGTGAGACAGGAGTATTGGGGCTCCCCGCTACTGCTGCGCGGACATATCTATCCTCATCCTCAGCAAGGGTTTCGAGGAGTGAGGCAGGAGTATTGGGGTTCCTCGCTACCGCTTCACGAACATCGCTATCCTCATCCTCAGCAAGGGTTTCGAGGAGTGAGACAGGAGTATTGGGGCTCCCCGCTACTGCTGCGCGGACATCCGTACAAAAGTGGCTAGCTACCTCTGCTAGTCGGATGGTAGCGGTGTCGTTGCTCTTAGCCTCTTCAATCAACGAAACAATTTCAGGTCTTTCTGCTACTCCTCTGCGAACCTTCCAATACCGATCCTTCGCAAGGGTTTCGAGGAGTGAGACAGGGGTATTCGGGTTCGCCGCTACTGCTCTGCGAACATCCCTATCCTCATCCTCAGCAAGGGTTTCGAGGAGTGAGACAGGAGTATTGGGGCTCCCCGCTACTGCTCTGCGAACATCCCTATCCTCATCCTCAGCAAGGGTTTCGAGGAGTGAGACAGGGGTATTCGGGTTCCCCGCTACTGCTCTGCGAACATCCCTATCCTCATCCTCAGCAAGGGTTTCGAGGAGTGAGACAGGGGTATTCGGGTTCCCCGCTACTGCTATGCGGACAACCCGTTTGTTCTCCTTCGCAAGGGTTTCCAAAACAGAAGCAGGAGTATTGGGGTTCCCCGCTACTGCTGCGCAAACATACCAATCCTCAGCAAGGGTTTCCAAAACAGAAGCAGGAGTATTCGGGTTCCCCGCTACTGCTGCGCGAACAGCCGTATAAAAGTGGCTAGCTAGCTCTGCTAGTCGGATGGTAGCGGTGTCGTTGCTCTTAGCCTCCTCAATCAACGAAACAATTTCAGGTCTTTCTGCTAC